>JBBIOI010000091.1:0-13858 GCA_037443425.1 Deltaproteobacteria bacterium | reverse complement strand
CATAAGTTGTTTTTTTGTAATCTTTTTTTCTTCAAATACACATTTTTTAATTGCGGCCAAGGAGTCTGCTACATCTATAGGGCCTGAAGGAAGAAGATACCACATTCCTTGCTGGTAACGGGCACCCCCACCATTACAGGGAAGTCCACGTTTTATGCAGTCATCGATTAATAATGATAGAAAAAGGTGTGGTAATACAGAAGGTTGAAAAACCCTTGCCTTTGTGCAGTCTGAGGTAGCTTGTTCCAAGAAGTATCTTACCTGTTTTCTATAGGCTTCGTATAATTCTTCATAGGTATTAAAGTCTTCAAATCGACCTGTCTCAGGTCCAACGCGCTTTCCTGTTCTTGGATCTACCCCATTGTAAAGGGTTAATTCCAATATCTTAGGTATATTACCAAAGAAGACACGAGCAGGAGACGTCTTCCCAGGGACACATGATATTGTACACCCCGCAATAGCGTAATCTCTTGCCTCTTCGAGACTTACACCTTGGTTTACTAAAAATGGAATGGTTGTTTTGTCACCAAACCATGCAGGATATCCAAGACCAAGGCTACTTAACTCAACTGCCTTCATTGCGAATTCTTCATTCATATTTTCGTGGACCCTTATCGAAAGGGTTGGGTGAGGGGTGCGTGTCCTCATAGCAGCTTCGATCCACAAAAAGGACATCTCATTTGTAGCATCCTTACCATCTGGGGTTTGCCCGCCAAGAACACAGTTAAACCAATTTGCTTCCCCTATCCCTTTCTCTTGCAAACTTGATTCTAAAAGTGCCCTATATGAGCTAAAATGGCAACGTAGTAGTTCCAGTAATTCAATCGCCTCTTCCCTTGTAATCCTTCCTGCCTCAATGTCATTTTTATAATAAGGATAAAGGTACTGATCCACTCTACCTGGAGAAACCCCGCTCTCTTTTGTATCAAAGAATATGAAGAGATGACAGAACCACAGTGTTTGTAATGCTTCCCAAAAGGTCCTTGCAGGATTTGCTGGAACCCATTCACATATTTTAGCAATCTTCTCCAATTCATTTTTTCTTTTTTGATTAGCATTTTTAGCTAACTGCCTTGCCAATTGGGCGTGCCTTTTTGCATATTGAATACCTGCCTTAATTACTATAGTGAGTGACTCAAGGAATATTCTTTTATTTAGGCTTGTTTCGTCTCTAAAAGGAGTTGCTTTTATTTCATCTTGAACCTCCTGCAAAATACCCAGAAGCCCTTTTTTAATTACCTTTGGATAATCAGGCACAACCCATCCTTGACCTTGAAGGGCTTCTTGATAAAGATGGCGAATGAGTACGCCACGATAATCTAAGGTTCTAAACCTCTCTTCTTCCTCTTTACCTATATATCTGAAAAAGATTGAATCAATAGCTTTATCCTTCCAAAACTCAGCTATATCTTTCATTACTGGAATATCTTCTTTTCTAATTTTCATTGAACCAACTTCACTTTCAAATCTTTCAAGTACCCACTCAACTGTAACTTCTGGTCTCCATTCGGCTGCCATGGGACGACTACCATAGTTACCAGCAATCAATTGTTCATCGTCGATAAATATTGGGATTTCAGTAACAATCTTTTCAAAAGCTTTTGCCCTTCTTATAGGTATTGGTAACCCTTCGGTCTCTTTCCATGAGGCTGTTAATAGTTTTGCTCGCTCTAAAGAAATTGGTTCGGTTTGGCGTCTTTCCACTAATTTAAGCCATAGCCTTTGACCTCTGGAAAGGTCGCTACCATTTGGATACTTGGGTACCCTTGCAATATTCTCAATCATTCTTTCCCTCCTTTCCCAAATTTACAACTAACTTTCTGCATTATCTTTTTACTGATAACATAGTATTTGGTAACCATAAGCTAATCCCGGGAAATGCAATTAATAAGAACATACAGATTACCATTGCAATTAAAAAAGGTACTATCCCTTTAAACACTGTATACATTCTAACACCAGATAGCCCACTTATAATAAAAACATTCATACCAATAGGGGGTGTGATTAATGCCATTTCACACATAAGGCAGAGAATTATTCCAAACCATATTAAATCAAATCCTAATGTTTTAATTACCGGGATAAAGATTGGCATTGTAAGAAGTACCATTGCAAGGGCATCCATAAGACAGCCCAAAATTAGATATACAATCAATATACAAATCAGGATACCTAATGGTGAAATAGGAAGCGAAGATACAAATTGGGCCAATGCCATAGGAAGAGTGGTTAATGCGATAAAGTAGCTAAAAATCATTGCCCCGATAAGAATGCCAAAACACATTCCAGTTGTCCTTAAAGAAGATATTAAAGCATTGGCTATATTATTTCGTGTTAATCTCCTTTTTAAACGCATGAGGATGAGGGAGATTAATACTCCGATAGCTGCAGCTTCAGTGGGAGTAAAAAGACCTCCCCATATCCCTCCCATTACAGTTATAAAGAGTAAGATAACCCCCCATATATCCTTGATTGAGGAGAATCTTTCTTTCCAATCTGATTTAACACCAGGAGGTCCAAGGGAAGGGTTCGACTTTGTGGTAATATATATTGTTAACATAAACATTATGGAAAGAAGCACCCCTGGGAATATTCCTGCTATAAAGAGTTTACCTATCGATTGTTCAGCAATTACCCCATAAAGAATAAACTGCATACTCGGAGGAATCATGATTCCTAAAGTACCCCCAGCAGCAAGGACCCCAGTACTTAGACCTGTATGATATCCATATCTCTTCATCTCTGGAAGAGCGATTTTTGTCATTGTAGCACCAGTAGCTACGCTTGAGCCACATACTGCAGCGAACCCAGCGCACCCACCAATCGTTGCTATTGCAAGTCCTCCATGAAGATGGCCAAGCCATTTATTAATGGTCCTGTATGTATCTTCCATTATACCAGATATGGATGCTATTTCTCCCATCAGAAGAAAGAGAGGTAAGACACTAAAGATGTAATCCGAAATTGTAGTGTAAGGAACAAGCCCAACCATATTCATCGCAGCCTCAAAACCTGAAAGGATTCCAAAACCTAAAAATCCCACAAGGGCCATTGAAAAAGCGATGGGTACTTCAAAAAACATCAAAAGGAAGAGGAGGCCAAGGCCTACTATACCAACAACCAAAGGATTCAAGTTGAGTTCCCCTCCATATCTTTATTATTTACCATCAGATGTAAAAAGTCTAAGTATAAAAATATAAAAATGAGTCCACATCCAAGCACCATAATAAATTTTAATGGTGCAAGTGGAATGAAAAGGAGGCTCGTTGTTTGTTCTAAATGAAGAGTATAATAGATTGTATTCAAAATTGACTGATAGGTGATAATACCAATTATGATTGAGCTTAAAAGAAACCCTATTGATAATATTTTTTTTTGGATATTTACTGGAAGATGATGTAAAAAAATACGAACTGTAACATGAGAGCGATTCTGTGTAGTAAATGCTATTGAGAAAAACCCAATAAAGACCATCATTATCTCAACAATTTCGACTGTTCCTTTTATTGGATGCTTGAATAGAAGTCGACCAACAACATTAAACCCTATAACAAAAGCCATTAATCCATAAATTATACAGCTGATAAAAACTAAGCTTTTCATTATACGATCTAAAAATTTCATTACAAATCCTGTCCTTTTATTTACAATCACTACCTAATCGTCTCATTTTTTCAACAATGGCTGATCCCGGAAGTCCACGACCGTCCATCCTTTTTGCCCAACTATCTACAACGGGTTTGGTAGCCTCAATCCACCTTGCCTTTTCTATAGATGAAAGTTGTATTATATTATTTCCAGCTTTCTTAAAGGTTTGGATGGCTATCTCATCAGCTTCGTTTGCCTTATCATTCATTTTTTGCTGGAAGGATGTATTTAATTCTATAAATACTTTTTGAATTTCTGATGGCAAACTATTCCACTTTTTAAGATTCATTGCAGTCACATTAAAACCACATGCAATGCTAATTACTGTATGATTCTTGACAACCTCATAAAATTTAAATGCAAGCGCACCTTCCCAGGGAATCAAACAACCATCAACGATTCCCCTCTCCAGGGCATTATAAACTTCTGGAGTGGGTATCTGAACAGGTGTTGCTCCCAGTTTTTCCATTGCCTGCAAAAGGGGTCCAGGAGGGCATCTTATTTGCAGACCTTTTAAGTCTTCCAGTTTTGTTACAGGTTTTTTTGTATGAAGCTGAGGAAAACCCAGAAAACCTGGCCAGAGTATTTTTACTTCTTCAAATTGTTTATTTATAAACTTTTCAAAGATTTGATTCAGAAGGGATAAATCTCTCTTACCACATGGCATGAGGAAGGGGAGGTCACTTACATCAGCAAGTGGGAATGTGCCTGGATAGTACATTGGGAGTATCCATCCAATATCACTGATCCCAGATTTAAGCATATTCCATTCATCAGGTATTTTACCTAAACTCTGCCCAGGATAAAGTGTAACCTTGATTCTACCTCCACTTCTTTTATTCAATTCAGCGATCCATTGTTCAAATACTTTATTTGCGTAATGCTGGGGTGGCACATGAGTGGCAAGTTTAAAATAAATGGTCTGAGCAAATGATTTACCATTTTCATTAATTATTAAGGACAATACAGCCATAAATAAGATGAATATAAACTTTCTCATTTTAAACACCTCATTTTTAATTGACCGGTCGGTAAAAATCATACCAAAAAATAATTTTTTGTCAAGCACGAAATTCGAAAGGTCTAAAAAGTTTCTTCAAAGATTGGGGATTGGTCATTGTGCAAACGTAAGTGAAGCGAAAATAAGGAGAGGTATGGAGGGGTATTTCTGGTCTATTTAGTTTATCTGGTTTGTCTGGTTTAGCCCCTGGCAATCTCTGGCAAGCAGTCATTGCGAGCCCGAAGGGCGTGGCAATCTCAAAGATTCCTCGCTTCGCCTCGCAATGACAGTTTGGGGCCGTTCATTTTATAAAAGGTATCCGCTCAAAGGCTTTTTCACCCACCTCCCCAATCTGAAAAGATAAAGCCCTCGCAATGACATCATAGATAAGATTGACACACTTCGATCGCAATGACCTTTTATTTTTCTATAAATGCATCTCGCAGGAGTTTACTCTGTCTTAAGAAGGCTTGGCGTGGGTTTCTTATATCTTTCATCAAAGAGATTTCTTGCGTAATAAGTCTGGTTACATTGAGGAGATAAGTTTCTGGTCTTTTTGCCTCCCTCTGATACAAAGGATGTTGCTGATTGATATAAATCACTGTTCCTTCTGTAAAGCATTCTGGCCCATCTTCACCAAAATCATCTATACAAACAGATACTCCTACTTCCCCAAATTTCACCCTTTGAACAACAGCATTAGGGGTTAATCGTTTGACCTTGGGAGATTTCTTTTTCAACCTCTTAGATGTTTGGGCTGATTTTTCCATCTTTCCTTCCTTCGCAGGCTCGATTTCAGTTTTTATCTCTTTTTCGGATTTTTTTGAAACTGAAGCTGCTCCTCCCATTCCCTGGTCCTCACCTCCAAGCGGTATCGCACCGAATGGTGAAAGGTCTGGATTCATTGCAAGGGCTCTATGCACTCGCTGAAGGGCTTCTTTTAACATTTTATTAGCCTTTCTTTTCTCTTTCTTGCCTGCAAGTTTCTTTAAAACGGTTTTTACGTCGGCTACGATCTTCTCCATCACATTTTTAAAAGCCTGATATTGAGGGCTGTCTATAATAAAGCCAGTGCGGTCTGTTGTCACTGGTAAGAAATCAGCCCAAACTTCACCACGAATCCGAGAAGCGGCCTTTCCCAAATCTTCCAAACCGAAAAGTTCTCTCTTGATGGTTACCTGTTTAACCTTGACCTCTATTCCTATTTCATCAGGAGACGCACTGGATGATGGAAGAATAATGATTTCTCCATGAACGGGACCAAATTCAGTGCCCTCTAGGAATGGGATTCGATGTCCACTAATACTTCTTGGCGTTATTCTCATCCCATTGAGCCTTACCGTGAATTTTGGGGCCCTTATAGGTGTCCCTTCAATAATCTTTCGGATAACCTCTTCATGGTCAAATCTTCTTTTTAATCTGAGTAGCCTAACAGTAGTTCCATCTCCCCTTTCTTTATCGGGCTCAAGGATTTCAAGTGGGAGATTCCATTGGTCTCCTTCTTTTTCCCATTCTTTCTTATCAAAAGTCACCTTAGCAGCGAAATCACCCTTTTGAGTATATACCTCAAAGCATTCGCAAGCCGATAGACTCGCGAATTTGCCAATACCAAATTGACCTATTAAATCCCTTTGAAATTTTGGAGATTTTGCCTTTAAGATCTTTTCAGGTGATCCAATATTAAAATATTGCCTCAGACCTTCACGGTCCATCCCTGTGCCATTATCTTTAATCTCTATCATCTCGTCAGTTATATAGATATCGACCTCTGTAGCATCTGCATCATAGGCGTTGTTTACCAGCTCACGAATAAGCTCAATGCTCTCTGAATAGAGTCTCTCTCCGATTGTAATCAGATGACTTTTATCAACAGTTACAGGGAGAAATTCGATATTGGATTGCATCATAAAAATAGTTTCTCCAAATAGATGTTTAATTATAGTTTAGATTAATTATAAAAAAAGTCAAGTAATTAACCGCACCTTGCCTCCCCTTATCTTAAGGGGAGGTATAGAAGAGTATTTCTGGTTTTTCTGGTGAATTTAGTTTGTCTGGTTTGTCTCATTTAGCCCCTGGCAATCTCTTCCAATCAGTCATTGCGAGCCCGAAGGGCGTGGCAATCTCAAAGATTCCTCGCTCCGCTCGGAATGACAACTCTAAAGATTGCTTCGGCTTCGCCTCGTAATGACAGTTTGGGGCCGTTCATTTTATAAAAAGGTATCCGCTCGAAGGCTTTTTCACCCCACCTCCCCAATCTGAAAAGATAAAGCCCTCGCAATGACCTCTGGATAAAAATGCTTTGGCTTCGCTCGGAATGACAATGACCTTTTAATGGGTGCTTCGGTCGTTTCACTCCCTCGCAATGACTGTAAGCAGGGAGTCATTGCAAGATTAAAGGCACCATCAAATATGAATCGAATTTTCCACCCGTATGGATAATATGCTCTCCCTTATTCCTTGTAATTGGTCCGGCTATTCCAGGAAGATGAAACGGTACAGGATTAAATCCTCCAATTATGAGTTGAAGCTTTTCGCCCTTATGCCAGATCATGCCAGAAGGCCAGATGAGGATATCACAGGAGACAATCTGACCTGGCTTTAATAGTTTTTCTTCTTTGTGTGTATGAATTGCCAACCAGGAAGTAGATCGTCTTGAGTCTAATTCTCGGTGCGAAACCCTTAATCTTCCATTAGGACCATAATAATTTACCATACCTTTTTTTATTACTAAAGGATTGTTGTCTTTATCCAATTTTTGAAGGAGGACAAATATATCCATATCCTCCGAACCTTTTGATTCAACCCATAGATGCAACTTAAAGTAGCCCGTTAGTTCTGTATCTTTATCAAAAGAAAAGACAAAGGATGTCTGCCCTTTATTATCATCAGCCCTGTATTTAATAGATGATTCTTGAGAGACAGGACTAAGAGACATTACTCCCTTGGATGCATCAAGATACAATTTTTGATATTGTGTCCGCGAAAGTGGCCATTCGTTTTCTATGCGATTTACGATGTCTTTTCCTCCTGGATCGAGTACAGATAGACGAACCTTTGGAGTATCTTCCCAGCCATTGGTTTCACCTTTTAAATATCGATCAAAGAATCGTCTCAAATCCTCAACATTTTCAGGCGTATAATAATCAGACCATTCATGGGTATTATGAACCCTAAGCCATTTCTCTTTGGATGAGATTCTCCTAAATGCTTCCAGTGTCCCAAATGTATGTAGATCATTGGTCCAGCTTGCAACTATGTAGGCAGGCACATTTATTTTTTCGAGTAAAGCGCTTTTATCTTCCCAGTAATCATTTATAAAAGGATATTTTTTAACCATTGCTGGAATATCTTCTACATAATTTTTACCCCGCAACGAATTTATAATGACCTCATTAAATCCTATATTTGGAATTCCACCCCTTAGAACATCTTCTCTATATAGGTCACTAATTCCTTCCCAGGGTGCTATGGCTGAAAGATGTGGTGGGTTTTCAGATGCAATAAACCATTGGGCAATGGCAAGCCATGAGTTTCCTGACATTCCAACCCTGCCATTACACCAATCCTGGGATGCTATCCATTCTATTACATCTCTTCCATCCATAGCATCTACTTTGCCCCAGAAGTGAATATCCCCTTCAGAGCTAAAGGCACCACGAGTATCTACATTAATAATTGCGTATCCATGATTACACCAGTAAGCAGGATCAGGACCTTCGAATTTTTGAAGGCCTGAGACATGTTCCCTAAGAACCCCGGGTGGTGGCTCTTGAGGTACATGTTTACCATAAGGGCTCCACGAAAGAATGGCAGGGACCTTAGAATCGGAATCCGGTCTAAATATATCAATATAGATTTTTACACCATCTCGTAATTTTACATCTACATCGCGCTCCCAAATTATATCGCAGGGAAGGGGGATCCCGCCTTCAATAAAAACTGTTCCTTTTTTTAAAACGGTTTTCCCTGGTTTAAGCCCTTCATAACGTATTTGACGCATGATAGGTAAAGAAGGTGCATCCAGAGGAGATGCCTTTCTGAAGATAACATTTTTATATTCTTTTTTTTCCATCGAATGACTCCTTTTTAAAGGATTAGTGGGGACTTTACCTAACTCCTTGAACTATAAGTCTTGAGAGATTTTACGTAAGTTGCTGCATTTTCTCCTGCAATACGGCCTGTATTTAAGGAGAAACCCATTGTATTTCCAGGCAAAATAAATGGATAGCTATCACCATATATAGAGCAGGCATCCACGCCCGCAGCATACAGACCAGGAATCGCCTTCCATTCTTTATTAAGAACTTCTGTTTTATAGTTGATTTTAATTCCTCCTAAAGTCCCATAAGCACTGCAGTAAAATTTTCCGGCATAAAACTTGGGAGTTTTTATAGGTCTTAACAATTTGTAATTTTTATTAAAAAGATCATCATGGCCTTTTTCACAAAATCTGTTATATTCATCAACTGTTTTAATCAGACCTTCGCGATCTATTCCAGTCTTCTCAGCAAGTTCTTCAATCGAGTCTGCAACAAATATATTTTTACATTCCGAAGAAAGTGCCTTGTTTAGGGAATCATCAAAATTGGTAATTTTTGTAAGAGGATGAACACGGCTTATAAGGTCAATGCCTCCTTCCTTTTGCATGTGGTTTTTAATATTTTCATCAAATATTAAAAAGGCGCATCTATCTTTTTGGATCGATATGGCATTTCCTGTAAATGTTGTATTTGCCATTATCTCTTCATTCATAAATCTCTCTCCAAGCAGATTTACAAGCAGGTGAGGCTGTCTGAATGCTGTTGAAAGATTTATATCAATCTTCATCATCAAGGCCTCTGGCATCATGTAGATCATTTCCATCATCATTTCTGTAGATGCTGCCCCAACCTCCCATGCCATCTTAATACCATCTCCTACAAGTCCAGGGATTTTAAAAGAGAACATATCCTTTCCCCATTCAAAACCAGTATATTTTTTTATCATCTCAGGATTGTCTCCAAAACCACCAGTAGCAATGATAACTGCCTTTGATTTGATTTCAAATTTTTCACCCGATTCAGCTTCTGCAATAACACCTGAAATCTTTTCCTTTTCCATTATAATCTTTTTAGCAGTTGTCTTAAGCATGATATTTACACCCATCTGTTTTGCCTTTTCTGTCATAATCCTCATCATCGTTGCCGAGGCCATGGGTCCTGGCTCACCGGTATCGGGTTTTACAAGATGCCATGTTTGATTCCCCCCAGGGAAATAGGCACATACATCGGCAAATTTTACTCCCATCTTTTCTAACCAATCAATAGTATCTCCTGACTTATCGATAAAAGCCCTTACAAGCCTTGCATCACCTCTCCAGTGTATATAATCCATAAATTGTTTAAAGGCTTCATCCCTTGAAGGACCTACAAGTTTCATCCTCTGTAGCCTGCTCTCAACTCCAAGAGGACCCATACCGAAGTTACCTGTTCCACCTATCTTTGCATTTTTTTCCAATACAGTTACCTTAGCTCCGGCTTCAGAAGCAGATATGGATGAAGCCATTCCAGCAACGCCACCACCAATCACGATAATATCTGTTTCCAATCTATTCATTTTCCCCCTCCTTGGAAATTAATTTTTTATTAATCACTTGACCCCTTGAGCACTTGAATCCTTGAATCCTTGAACCCTTGAACCCTTAAACTACGTTGACTTTCCCTTTCGTGGGGGTTTAACCATATATGGAAATGATTTATATTTTTCGAGTCTTTGAGCCACTTCCCCCATTTTTGGGATCGAGGCCTTAACGGTTTCCAATACATCATCAAAGTGCTTCTTTTTGCCAGCAAGCGTTAGACGTCCAAATGCCAGTTCTTCTTTTGAGAAGTTAATGGTTATTTCACCATCCTTCTGCGTCAGTTCTCCTTTAATACCACATATTGCACATTCGACCGTGGATGTCTTTCCAATCAGCATTACGTTTGAGTGACAGAGAGGACATGTTCCTGGCTCATCTCCCTTCCACTCTAATTGATCTGCTGGTTTTCCCATAGCCTGAGCAACATGCATTCCTAATCTTTGTGCCCTTTCGATAGCCTTTTCATTTAATACAACCTGACCAGGAAGTGGTGATGCAATAACCTGCATCTGATCGACTACCTCTATCTGCATTGGGAAAGTAAATGTATGCATTAGCGGAAGTCCAAGGGAGACCCAGTCAGCAGTTGGTGCGCCTCCAACTGCAATAAAGCCTCCAACCCTTGGTTTAAAGAATCTTGGATCAATCTTGCTTTCTCTTCCATTGGCTTCGGCAATCTTCTTTGCTTCCATCTGCCATGCTACATCATGAGATGGACCGATCCTATCACAAAGGACTTTGAAATATCCTGGAGGCGTTAGGATATAGACTGGGGTGCTTAGGATAATTCCATCGCATTCAAGAAGTTTCTCGTTAAAAAAAGGCATATCATCACCTTTGATAATACAGGCTCCGGTTCCACCAGCTTGCTGATCCTTTGAGCAGCTTATACAACCTGTACATGGTTTTATTTTAAGTTCTTGCAAACGAAGTAGTTCAACCTCTACACCTGATTCCTTAGCAGAAATCAAGGCCTCTTTTAAAAGGATTTCAGAGTTTCCCATCTTTCTTCCTGCACTTAATCCAAGAAGTTTCATTTTAATCCTCCTCGTATATTAAATTTTTCTTAGTTTTAATTAATTCAACTCCTTCATTACATTGTCCGTGGAAGAAAAAGTGCAATATCAGGGAATAAAGTCAATAAGAATATGCATATCAATATAGCAAAAAAGAATGGAACTATCCCTTTAAATGTAGTTTCGAGAGAAACACCTGTCATTCCACTTAATATGAAAACATTCATACCTACTGGTGGTGTTATCAATCCCATTTCAATAACAAGAACTATGATAACTCCAAACCATATAGGATCAAAACCGAGGGCTGTAATTATTGGGTATATAATAGGTATAGTGAATGTGACTGCAGAATAAACCTCAAGAAACATACCAAGAATAATATAGAGGATGATAATCCCCAAAAAAATTACGTATCTTGATAGATGTAGATCTTCAATGATTCTAACAAGGGTAAAGGGAAGTTTGCTTATACCAAGAAATTTCATAAAGATAAATGCCCCGATTATAATAAGGAAGATCATTGCAGTGGTAGCTCCTGCCTCTTTAATGGTTTCTACAAAGGTATTCCATGTGATTTGACGGGTGATCAGGACAATAACGAATGCTCCAAATGCACCTATTGCTCCAGCTTCTGTTGGAGTAAAGATTCCTCCATATATTCCTCCTAACACAAGAAGAAAAAGGATAATTACATGCCAGATCTTCTTTAAAGAGATTATCTTTTCCTTAAATGGTGTTTTTGGTCCAGGTGGACCTGATTCTGGGCGGATAAGGGTTATAAGGACTATTGAAAGAATAAATAGAAGTGTTAGGAGAACACCCGGAAGAAAACCTGCTATGAAAAGTTTTCCAATGGATTGCTCTGTAAGGATACCATAAAGAATGAATCCCATACTTGGTGGGATAAGTATACCCATTGTTCCAGCAGAGGCAATACAGCCGCTTGCTATAGCCTCGTCATAGCCATATTTCTTCATCTGAGGCATGGCAACCTTGCTCATTAAAATCGTTCCAGTAGCACTTGAGCCTGTTACAGATGCAAATATTGCACATGCCACAACGGTTGCCGATGCAAGTCCTCCCCTTAGACCACCAATCCATTTGTATACTGAGTAGTAGAGGTCTTCACCTATAGATGTATTTCCGACTACAACCCCCATGAGTATAAAGAGTGGTAATGCAGCCATTGGATAATAAGCTACAGTTTCATAAGGGACAGTTCCCAATACACCAAATGCCTGTTTAAAGCCCTGAAGATAGAGCAATCCAGCAAAACCAACAAGGCCCATGGCCAGTCCAATCCACATACGAAGAAATAAGATTAGGACTACCACAAGACACACACCAATTACGCCAACAATTTCAGCACTCATCTATTAAGACCATCTCTGAGGTTCTTAATCAATAGACTCACAATCGAAAGAGCCAGTATAAACCAGCCAACTGTTGCAATGGCATAAAATGGATATTTTGGGACTCCTATATAAGAACAGGTGATTCCTAATGTTTTGACCATTAGAGTCGTTTTAAATGTTCGCCAGCATAAGAAAGCTACAAAGATCAATCCGATTGTTTGAATCGTAATATCTATAATCTTTTGTGTTGGCTTTGGATAATGAGATACAAATAGATCAACTTTGATATGTCTTCCCTGTATTGCACACCATCCAAGCCCTAAAAAAACTACAGCCACCATCATCTGTTCGGTTATTTCGGTTGTGCCAATAATAGGTTTATTTAGTGCTGCACGTAAAAATACGTCGGTCACGGTTAAGAGCATCATCAATAATAATACTCCCATTGCTATAAAACCGAAGATTTTAGTTATAGATAGAATAATTTTCACTATTAACCTCGAAAAACCCTAAAATAATTAAAACTTATTAAGAATGAGCACTAAATAAATGACATCTGTCTGTCTAAACCTCTCGACCTGTCCCTCTCCCCACGCATTTGTGGAGATCCCACCATCCTAACCCTCTCCCTTTAGGGAGAGGGGAGGGTGAGGGGATTATTATAAAAATTTAATTTCTCCGAGTAATAACACTAAACACTGTCCACTAATTACCCAATTATTTCCCCTTATATTCACTGATTAAACGTTTAAGCTCTGCATAAATTTCCTTCCCCCCTTGGGCTTCGTTCTTAGCTATCCACTCTTCATGAACAGGCTGAGCAAGCCTCTGCCACTGCTTCATCTCATCAGGTGTAAGGTTAACGATTGTATGACCGTGTTTTTTAGCATAGGCCAATGCCCATTGTTCCTCACCTATTACACCATTATTACATTGTTCAATGTAGAATTGCTCGTTATCCTTAAGAACTTTTTGAATATCTGGAGGTATCTTCTTCCAGTTTTCGGGATTGATTAAAATTAGATGAGGAGTCATAGAGAATCCACCTGGAAGGGCAAATGAATGGAACCTTAATAACTCCATAACCCTAAATGCCATCAATGCTCCATAGGCATTTATAAAGCCCTCTGTAACGCCTTTTTCCGCTGAGGTATACCAATCTGAAACAACAAGATTTACCGGAGTACCTCCTGCCGCCTTTACCATCTTTGCT
>JBBIOI010000090.1:0-14074 GCA_037443425.1 Deltaproteobacteria bacterium | reverse complement strand
AATGCTCATAATTGAATATCAATGCCGGAACCATTATAAATCCACCACCAACGCCAAATAAACCACCGATAAATCCTGTTATACATCCCACAAAAATAAAGATTACGAATTCAATTAGCGTCATCTTTAAACCCTTTCTTACTCATATCTTAATGCATCGATCGGATTTAGCATTGATGCCTTTCTTGCAGGATAAAATCCAAAAAATACCCCTACAGAACCCGAAAAGAGAAATGAAAGAAGGATGGATTTAATTGAGAAAAGGATGGGCCATTTTGTTAAATTTGAAAGAATGATGGTCCCTCCCATACCCACACCTATCCCGATTGCACCTCCAATAAGACTTAAAACCAGAGACTCAATTAGAAACTGTAAAAGTATATCTCTTCTTTTTGCACCCACTGCCATACGAATCCCAATCTCTCTTGTCCTTTCAGTAACAGAAACAAGCATAATATTCATTATTCCTATACCACCAACAATTAAAGATATGGATGCGATTGCCCCAAGCAGTAATGACATGACTTTTGCTGATTCCTGGGCACTTGACATTATCTCTGTTAAGTTTCGGACTGTAAAGTCATTTTCTTGCCCTATTTGTATACGATGTCTCTGCCTGAGAAGTTCTGTAATCCTCTCTTCCAAATCTTTTAAGATTTCAGGTCCGTTAGCCTGTACAGTGATTGACCTTACCATACCTGGAAACTGCATCCCAAAAAGACGTTTCTGAGCTGTTGTTAGGGGGACAAAAATTATATCATCCTGATCTTGCCCCCAGGTTGTTTGACCTTTTGGAGAAAGGACACCAATAACTGTGAATGGAATCTTCTTTATCCTTATAATCTGACCAACAGGGTCCATTCCCCCAAAAAGGTTTTCTACTACTGTCTTACCGAGGATGCAGACCTTTGTAGCCCCATCAAGATCCTGCTGGGTAAATGGCCTTCCAGAGCTTAATTGCCAATCCCTTATTAATAGAATCTCTGGCGCTGTCCCATGGATAATGGTTGACCAGTTTTGATTGCCAAAAACAACTTGAGCAACCCCAGTAACAGTTGGTGAAACATACTTAACACCATTAATCTCAGATGCAATCGCCTTTGCATCATCAATAGTCAGTGTGGGTAAAGTTCCTGCCCCAAACCTTAGTCCTCCGCTTGTTGAACTACCAGACATAACAATCAATATATTTGACCCCATACTCGAAATCTGCTCCTCTATCCTCGCCTTTGCACCAGACCCCACAGCAATCATAGCAATGACTGCACCAACCCCAATAATAATACCAAGCATTGTAAGACCCGAACGTATCTTATTCACTAATAAGGCTTTCAATGCAATACGTATACTTGCTAAAAGGGTAGTCATTTGATGTCCTCTAAGATCTTCCCATCACGAAAAAGTATCCTTCTCTTTGCAAAAGAGGCTATATCAGGTTCGTGTGTAATCATAATTATTGTAATTTTAAGCTCATCATTAAGGCTCTTAAAAATATTAATAATCTCCAGACTTGTCTTTGAATCAAGATTTCCAGTGGGTTCGTCAGCCAAGATAATTAAAGGTTTATTAACCAATGCACGGGCAATAGCTACCCTTTGTTGTTCTCCACCTGAGAGTTGACTTGGATAACGATCCTGCTTTCCCTCAAGACCTACTGCCTTAAGGGCCTCTTGGGCCATTTCTTTTCTTTTTGACGAGCTTACACCTGCATAAATCAATGGGAGCTCCACATTCTCGAGTGCAGATGTTCTTGAAAGGAGATTGAATCCCTGAAAAACAAATCCGATCTTTCTATTTCGAATCTCTGAGAGATCATCTCCTGAAAGATTCTCTCCGTCGATTCCTTCAAGAATGTATTTACCGCTGGTTGGCCGATCTAAGAACCCAAGGATATTCATAAATGTTGATTTCCCGGACCCAGAGGCGCCCATAATTGCAACAAACTCTCCTTTTCCGATATCAAGCGTGATACCTCTTAAGGCTGGAATTTCAACCTCTCCAACACGATAGACCTTGACGAGCTCTCTTACCTGAATTATGGCTTCCATTTTATTTACCCAATCCCCTTACAAATGGTGACGTTGACTGAGTTTTCTGTGTCGTTTTCTTATTTGAAACCTCCTCTACAATAACCTCCATCCCTTCCTTAAGATCACCTGAAACAACCTCACTAAAATTTCCATCTGTTATACCGATAACAACCCTGACAGGAACAGGTCTTCCATCCTTTGAAAGAATCCAGACAACTCTTGAACTCTGCCATCCTTCTCCAAAGGATTTAGTACCCTTTGTAAAAATCTGTTTTCTTTCTGTGCTAAATGGTCTTTTATCTCCTTTGTCACTTCCTATAAATCCTGTGGGCTTAAATCTTAAGGCTGAATTTGGAATCTTTAAAACTCCTTCTCTATGATCAACCAATATAGAAACATTTGCTGTCATACCAGGTTTTAATTTCAGGTCTTTATTTTCAACCTGAATGACCACATCATACGTTACTACATTCTGCACTGTTAACGGTGCATTGCGAATATCAGTCACCTTTCCACGAAAAATCATCTCCGGATAGGCATCAACCGTAAATGTTGCCTCCTGGCCTACAGCAATCTGACCAATATCTGCCTCGCTAACATTAGTATCAACCTGCATTTGAGTAAGATCCTTCGCAATGGTAAAAAGTGTTGGTGCTTGAAGACTTGCCGCAACGGTCTGGCCAACATCCACGTTCCTTGATATAACAATGCCATCAACTGGTGAACGAATAGTCGTATATTTAAGATTGGTTTCGTGAATCTTTAAAGATGCCCTTGCCTGTTCAACCTGTGCCTTTGCAGATTCCAGTTGAGACTTAGCTGCCTCAAGTTGTGCAAGTGCTATCTCCCTCTGGGCAAGCGCAGACTCATAATTTACCCGAGAGGTATCAAGCGTTGCCTGAGCAATGACCCCTTTTTGCATCAATTCTATATTCCTATCCAAAGTCCTTTTTGTATCAGTAACAGCTACCTCCGCCTTTTTAAGATTCGCCTCTGCATTAAGAAGATTCGCCCTCGCATTTAATAGATTAGCCTGTGCATTTAATAGATTGGCCTTTCCCTGTTCTACTTGGGCCTCAAAGATTGCAGGATCAATCTGGGCAATTACCTGTCCCTTTTTTACCTTAGAATTAAAATCTGCATAAAGCGCCTTTATGGTTCCAGATACCTGAGTCCCGACAAGTACTGTTACAACAGGATTGACCGTTCCTGATGCAGTGACTAAAGACTTTATCTCACCCCGCTCAACCTTTATGGTCCTGTATCTCTGACCAGATCCTCCTGTGGTAAATTTCTCATATAAAAATAATCCACCTATAATGAATAAAATGATTACAATTGCCCATAAATATCTTTTCCACTTATTTACCATCTTATTCCTTTCTCTTTCTTCTATATTTTAATCGGATTGGCACTCCTTCAAAACCAAAATTTTCTCGTATCTTATTTATTAGATAACGTTCATATGATGATTGAATCCCTTCGGGAATGTTAGAATATATTAAAAATGTTGGAGGAACGATGGAGACCTGTGTAATATAATTTAACTTCACAGTCCTATCTTTATAAAGCGGTGGGGGATGATTTTTAATCCACTGCTGAAATGACCTGTTTAATTTGGAGGTTGGTATCCTCTTTCTGGCCTCCAAGACAACACGATCTACAACATCAAGGACCCTTTCCACACTCTTACCCGTAAGAGCAGAAATAAAAAGTATTGGTGCATATGAAAGATGTGTAAGACGGCTATAAATCACACTCTTATATTCTGCCATTGTGTGGGTGCCTTTTTCCATAAGATCCCACTTATTCATTAAAATAATACATCCCTTTCCCCTCTCATGGATCAATCCACCAAGATGGCAGTCTTGATCAGTAACACCTTCCTTTGAATCTATCATAAGAAGTGCCACATCAGACCTATCTATTGTCCTCAGTGCCTCGACAATACTATATTTCTCAAGCCTGAGGCTAATTCTACTCTTTCTTCTTATTCCGGCTGTGTCAATTAGGATATATCTTCTGTCATCCTTTTGAAAAGGGGTATCGATAGCATCACGTGTTGTACCCGGTGCCTCATCGACGATAAGCCTCTTATAACCAAGTATCCTGTTGATAAGGGAGGACTTGCCAACATTTGGTCTCCCTATTACAGCAATCCTTGCAAAAGTATCATCTTCTTGCTCTTCATAATATTTCGGTAAAACCTTTATCACATCATCCATCAATTTATCTATTCCTATTGCGTGTTCAGCCGATAATGGATAAAATTGCTCAATCCCGATGCCATAAAATTCATATACCCTTTCTTCCTGCTTCTTACTATCTATCTTATTGATGATATAAAATACTGGTTTATCGAGCCTCCTGAGGATATCTGTAATATCTCTATCAGAATGTGTGAGTCCCTCCTTTCCATCCATTACAAATAGGATAACGTCGGCTTCTTCCATTGCCAACTGACACTGTTCACGCATCTGGATAAAGATTCTGTCCTTCGAAACAGGCTCAAAACCTCCTGTATCTATTAAGGTGAAGAGATTACCATCCCATTTAACGTCTGCATAATTTCTATCCCTCGTTACACCTGGTTCATTCTCAACGATTGCCTTTCTTCTTCCCACAATACGATTAAATAATGTTGATTTTCCAACGTTTGGTCTTCCAACAATAGCAATTACAGGCTTCATTTAGTCTTCACCACTCTTTCAAATTTATTATAACTTAAATTGAGCGATTTTTTTACTAAAAGACTTTATTTATCAGTCATTGCGGGCCCAAAGGGCGTGGCAATCCAACGAAGTCATTGCGAGGCCCCTGGACTTGATGCGGTGGACGTGGCAATCTCATAGATTCCTCGCTTCGCTCGGAATGACAATGTGGAAGAGATTGCTTCGGCTTCGCCTCGCAATGACAATCTTGAATCGCTCAATTTTGATAGTAATTAAAGCTGTCATTCCTGTGAAAGCAGGAATCCAGGGGAAAAAGCTATTTAAAAACAGCTGGATTCCCGTTTTCACGGGAATGACGCAGGTGAGGATAGAGATTAAATTATGCTTCGAAATAAGCATAATATTAGATAAGCCAATACTACATAACTCATCACGGAAAAAAGATGCTTTAAATTGAAATAATTGCCTTTTTATTTTTAATTTATTATTATAATTTAAGCCAACTCCAATTACACCAGCATTGAAAATTGGAGGCTTAATCAAATGAGAAATAGCTTGGAAAAACTATTTCTTCTTATAATTTCAATCGCTATCTTACTTATTTTTAAAAACTATAGCTTTTCACAGATCAAGCCAGAGGTAGAGCAACCAAGGATTCGATTTGGAGAGATAAGTTTTAAACTTCGACAATCAGAATCCATGCCATCAAATATAAAATTTCTTGAAATTCATATTGAGATACTCAATCTTAGTAAGAAAGTTACTTTACCAGAAAATTCTATTAAGCTCGTTATAATCCCAAAAGAGGTAAGTTTTAAAGATAACTCTTCAGATGCAGAATGGCAAATAAATAAGGAGGAAAGGCTTCTTGATTTTTCAATCCCTCCTTTAACAGGACGTATAGTTGTTTTTGGCTTCTCTCTTCCAGAAAAGACTCCTCAATCTATTACATTTGAAATCCAGATAGATCCTCCTGATGGAGAAAAAAAGACAGTTACCTGGAGAGAAGAATAGACCCTCAGTTCTTAAAAAAGTTTATAACCTCTGAAACATCATTTAAAATATAGTCTGCTCCTGCCTCTTCAAATTCTTCCACTTTAGTCCTTCCTGTTAAGACACCGACTGTAATTATTCCCAATACCTGGCCTGCCTGAATATCAATCTTATGGTCGCCTATCATCATTGCCTCTTTTTCTTTTACTCCAAGGGTATTAATCACCTTCGTCAGGTGATCCGGGTGGGGTTTCACATTTTTTATTGAGTCCCTTGAAATGAATATATCGCAATAATCATCAATCCTTGTAAAAACCATCCTTACGGCATCCTCACAATTTCTTGTAACAATACCAATTTTTAATCCTTTATTTCTCAACTCCTTTAAGGTCTCTTCGACTTTTGGAAAAAGCATTCCTGTCTTGGCTCCTTCAATCTCATAATCATAAAGGATTTTATGTGCCTTTTTATAGAATGCCTCCGCCTTTGATAAATTCTCGTTTAATAAAATTTTATACACCTCATCAATTATCTCCAACAGATATTTTTCTTTGATCCTGCCTTCATCAACACCATATTGTCGTATTAAATCAAAAATTCTATCACGTATGGATAAAAAATTTATATTCAATTTGGCAAGTGTCCCATCGAAATCAAAAAGGATTGCCTTTATTTGCTTAAAATCGTTCATACCTTTAAGATATCTTATTAAAAAGAATATTTCAACAAAGGCTGTTACGTTAAAGTCATTGCGAGCACCCAGAGGATCCGTGGCAATCCATTGAAGTCGTTGCAAGGATCCAAAATGTGTGTAGCAATCTGATGAAGTCATTGCGAGCCCGAAGGGCGTGGCAATCTCATAGATTCTTCGCTCAGCTCGGAATGACAATTCTAAAGATTGCTTCGGCCTCGCCTCGCAATGACAATCTGGGATCATTCAATTTATATTAAGCTCGAAGGCTTTTTCACCCTACCTACTATAAAAAGATTTTTAAATAGTTTTTCAGGGGTTTTTAGAAAATAAATTTCTTGATCGTAATTCTTTAATTTGTTATGAAAACATTGAGGAGGAAGAAAAAATGAAAGACCTCGCTGAAATGATAGAGGCCTCATTAGGCGATAAAGAGATAGATCTCCTTATAAAAAATGGTAAAGTAATTAATGTATTTTCAGGAGAAATTGAAAAAAAAGATGTTGCCATATATAAGGGTATAATTGTAGGCTTTGGAGATTATAGAGCCCGAAAGATATTAGACATAAAAGGAGAGTTTTTGTGTCCAGGTTTGATAGATGGCCATGTGCATATTGAATCAAGCATGTTAACTATCCCCCGCTTTGCACAAGCGGTCATCCCTCATGGAACAACAACCGTAGTCATCGATCCTCATGAGATTGCAAATGTAATGGGAATTGATGGTATTAAATTTATGGTTGAATCATCAAAACGAATCCCTTTAAATGTTTTTATTATGTTACCATCTTGTGTGCCTGCAACTAATCTTGAAACCTCTGGAGCAAAACTTGATGCTAAGGACTTAAAACCCCTCTTTAAAGAAGATAGGATTATAGGTCTTGCCGAGATGATGAACTTTCCCGGAGTCATAAATAGAGACCCAGAGGTTTTAAAAAAGATTGAAATGGCAAACAGAAAAATAATAGATGGCCACGCACCTGGACTCTCAGGAAAAAATCTTTATGCCTATCTTATGGCAAATATCCGATCTGATCATGAATGTACCAAGCCTGAGGAGGCTTTAGAAAAATTGAGAAATGGAATGTGGATTATGATACGCGAGGGAAGCACAGCAAAGAACTTAAAGGATTTACTACCAATTGTAAATACTAAAAATTCAAGAAGATTTCTCTTTGTGACTGATGATCGTCACCCAAAAGAACTTGTTGAGGATGGTCATATTGATTCATTAATAAAAATTTCAATCAGTAGCGGACTTGACCCAATATTGGCCATTCAAATGGCGACGATCAATCCCTCTCAATATTTTGGGTTAAATAACCTTGGGGCAATTGCTCCAGGCTATAGGGCAGACCTCATATCATTAGAAGACCTTAAAAAATTTAAAATAAAAAAGGTCTTTAAGGATGGATCTTTGGTTTTCAATAATGGCAGGACATTGATTTCATATGATAAAAAACTAAAATTATCGATTAAAACAAAATCCGTCAGGATTAAACCTCTAAGTGATGAATCATTTATCATAAAAAGCGATAAAGCCTATGCAAAAGTTATTAAAATTATCCCAGATCAAATTGTTACAGAGAAAGTAGTAAAAAGGGTAATTCTTAAGGATGGAATTGCCTATCCTGACATTAAAGAAGATATCCTTAAGATAGCTGTCATTGAAAGGCATAGAGCGACAGGTAATATTGGGATTGGATTTGTCCAGGGATTTGGGCTAAAAAAAGGGGCAATAGGTTCATCCATCTCGCATGACTCTCATAATATCATAATTGTTGGAACAAATGATATAGATATGCTAAAAGCAGCAGAGGCTATCTCTGAAATGGGAGGTGGGTTGGTAGCTGTATCAGATAGAAAGGTACTTGAATCCCTTGCCCTACCTATTGCAGGATTGATGACAGATATTTCTGTAGCAGAGGTTCAAAAAAGATTAAGTGCCATTGGAAAGGTTGTAAAATCTTTGGGATGTAAACTTTCTGACCCATTTATGACACTTTCATTCCTATCACTCCCTGTAATACCAGAGTTAAAGATAACAGATAAGGGACTTGTAGATGTAAATAGTTTCAAAATCGTTCCTTTATTTGAGGAATGATAAAAGGAGTCTTTCACTATGGATTGGATTAGTCTACATGAAGAAGCAATCTCATATCTTCAACAATATATCAGAATCGAGACCATAAATCCACCTGGCAATGAAATCGAAGGTGCGAAATTCCTCAAATCTATTTTTGATAGGGAGTCAATCCCATCTGAAATCTTTGAACCATCACCAGGCAGGGGGAACTTAGTGGCTGTTTTGAAAGGAAATGGAGAGAAAAGACCGATCATCCTTTTAAATCACATCGATGTTGTACCAGTGGAAAGGGATAAATGGGAGATAGATCCTTTTTCAGCGACCATAAAAGATGGTTTCATATATGGCCGAGGGGCCCTTGATGATAAATCAATGGGAATAATAGAGATGATGGTTCTTATTATGCTAAAAAGAGAAAATATAAAATTGAAAAGGGATATAGTATTTCTTGCTACTTCGGATGAAGAGACAGGTGGAAGATGGGGTGTGCAGTGGGCAATGGAGAATATCCCCTTTCTTAAAGAATCAGAATTTGCTCTAAATGAGGGAGGTTATATTATCTTAAATGAGGAAGGTAAGCCTGATCGATACGAAGTATCTTGTGGTCAAAAAGTGATCCTACAACTTAAATTAAAGGCACGTGGCACTTCAGGACATGGATCCATGCCTCATAATGATAATCCTAATGTAAAATTAATAAATGCACTAAATGGATTAATAAAATGGGAAACACCCTTTCATATTATTCCAATGGTAAAAGAGTTTTTCTTTAAAATGGCACCTAAGCAACCTCTTTATGAGAGAAATCTTTTCGAAAATATTGAAAAAGGACTTCTCGACCCATCCTTTTCAGTATGGTTTACATCAAATCCTATTTATAATGCAATGGTTCGAAATACAATTTCTCTGACAATCCTTCAAGGTGGAAGTAAGGTAAATGTGATTCCATCAGAGGCCTATGCAACAATCGATTGTCGCCTTATCCCCGGAACTTCCAAAGAAGAATTCTTAAAAGAAGTGAGAAAGAGAATCGGAGATGAAATTGAGGTTGAAGTCATTGGAGAAAGTAAATCTACTCCTCCATCTCCTATGGATACAGAGCTCATTTCAATAATAAAGGATTTTGCATCAAGAAATGATCCCGAATGTCCTGTTGTCCCGCTGCTTCTTCCCGGAGCAACTGACAGTCGGTTCCTTCGAGAAAATGGGATTGCAACCTATGACTTTTGTCCATTCAGATTGACAGAAAAAGAAATATTAAGGGTTCATGGAAATAATGAAAGGATATCTTTAGATAATTTAAAATTTGGAATGATGACGCTATTTGAAATAGTTAAAAAAATTTCAACTTGATCTACCATGTCATCGCCTGAATAAAGAAAGGATAAGGGTGATTATTAGACTTAAAATGATGCATGTCACAATCGGAAAATAGAATGTAAACCTCTCTCTTCTTATAATAATATCCCCAGGGAACCCTCCGACAAATGGAATCCTTTCGCCAATTATGAGAAGGACCCCAATGATAATGATAAAGATACCAAAAAGTATTAGCATCTTCCCCAAACTACCAAACATAGATTAACCTCCTAAAAGGATATTAAGATGCCTTTTAGGTTTTTTTGCAAAACCTCTCTTTTTCACTATAAATACAGCCGCAATATTGTTGACGATAAAGCCCCATCAATCTTGATATCTTAACCCCTTCTCTCCAACCAGCTCTAAAATCCTCATAATAAAATGGTATATTCAGTTCCTCTGAAATCCTCTCTGCTGTCTCTTTTATCAGGAAATGGTTTTGATGTGTACTTTGAAGAAGGGTTGTTGAAAACATATCAAAACCCATCTCTTTTGCCTTCCTTGCTGTAGCATCAAGCCTCATTGAATAACAATAACTGCATCTATCTCTATATCGATGGGCAACTGCCTTGAGAAATTCTTCAAGTAAATATTCGTCTTTATATATTACTTCCAGCTTCGCTTCTTCGGCATATTTTCTAACTGATTCTAATCTTCTTATATATTCCTGATAAGGATGAATGTTTGGATTAAAAAAGAAACCAACTACATCATTTCCTCCCTCTCTGATACGTAAAACAGGATAAATGGCGCAGTTGGCACAGCAGATATGTAATAGAACCTTCATCTAACTTGCAGCAAGCCTCTCCTCTTCAGACCATCTCCTCGGAGGAATACCAAGCTCTTTCTCAACTTGTAATATCCTTTCTGTTGTTTTAAGGACGGTATCTGGATTCAGTGAAATACTGTCAATTCCACACCTAACGAGAAACTCTGCAAACTCAGGATAATCGCTTGGGGCCTGTCCACATATTCCAATCTTTTTGCCATTCTTCTTTGCCTTCTCTATTACCATCTGAACCATCCTTTTAACTGCTGGATCACGTTCGTCAAATAGATGTGAAACCTTTTCAGAATCGCGATCTAATCCTAAAACAAGCTGGGTGAGATCATTAGAACCGATCGAGAAACCATCAAAGATTTCACTAAATTCATCTGCAAGTATTACGTTACTTGGTACTTCACACATCATATAAATCTCGAGCTCATTTTCACCCTGTATGAGACCATATTTTCTCATTTCTGCAATGACCAATCTCCCCTCTTCAACTGTTCTACAAAAAGGGATCATAAGTTTGACATTTGTTAGGCCCATCTCATCACGAACCTTTTTCATGGCAAGGCATTCTAATCCAAATCCCTCCATATAATCCTTATCATAATATCGACATGCCCCTCTGAAACCTATCATAGGGTTATCCTCTACGGGCTCAAATTCACTACCACCAATGAGATTAGCATACTCATTGCTTTTAAAATCACTCATTCTAACAATTACATCTTTTGGATAAAATGCTGCCGCAATCTTTGCTACCCCCTGGGCAAGTCTATCTATGAAGAAAAGTTTTTTATCTTCATAACCAATCGTCAATTGCTCTATCTCTTTTTTATCATGTTCATTTGTTAATGAATCAAAATGGATAAGGGCCATTGGATGAATTCTAATAAAGTTGTTAATAATAAATTCGAGCCTTGCTAAGCCAACACCATCGTTTGGGATGAATGATAGATGAAATGCATTATCAGGATCTCCAACATTCATCATAATCTTTGTCTGTGGCCTTTCTAAGTGTCTCATATCAAAACGTTTTACTTCAAAATCAAGAATACCTTCATATACAAACCCTGTCTCTCCTTCTGCGCATGAAACCGTAACACTTCGATAATCCCTTAAAACTTCACTCCCATTTCCAGTTCCTACAACGCAAGGAACTCCCAATTCTCGGCTTATGATGGCTGCATGGCAGGTTCTACCTCCACGATCCGTTACAATTCCAGCTGCGATCTTCATTATCGGTTCCCAATCAGGGTCTGTCATTTGAGTAACAAGTATCTCACCCTTTTTAAACTTACTAATATCTTTTACACTTGTAATTACATTTACTGGCCCTGCACCAATCTTTTCACCAACACTTTTACCTTGTACAAGAACTCTCCCTTTTTCTCTTAAGACATATGTTTCGAGTACACTTTTATCATGTCGTGACTTTACTGTCTCAGGTCTTGCTTGAAGGACAAATAACTGCTGTGTCAAACCATCCTTTGCCCATTCGATATCCATTGGTGTATAATGACCTGCCTTCTTTGAATAATGTTCCTCTATTGTCACCCCCCATCGGGCAAGAAGAATGATCTCCTCATCTGTAAGGATAAATTTTGCCCTGTCATGAGCAGAGACAGGTATATTTTTTGTGGAACTCTCACCTTCTACAGTATAGACCATTTTAATCTCTTTGCTTCCAAGCGTCTTCTGGATTATTGGTTTATAATTCTTTTGAAGGCATGGTTTAAAAACATAAAATTCGTCTGGGTTAATTACGCCCTGAACAATATTTTCACCCAATCCGTAAGAACCAGTAATATAGATTACATTCTGAAATCCAGATTCTGTATCAATTGTAAACATAACACCTGAACATGCCTTATCCGAACGAACCATCTTTTGAATCCCAATAGATAGTGCTATCTTAAAGTGATCAAATCCTTTGTGCACCCTGTAAGAGATAGCCCTATTTGTAAAAAGGGAGGCAAAACATCTCTTGCATGCCTGAATGAGGGCATATTCACCGCGAATATTAAGGAATGTCTCTTGCTGCCCTGCAAAACTTGCATCTGGAAGGTCTTCTGCAGTAGCACTGCTTCTTACAGCTACGTCTGTATCTTCTCCATACTCTTTACAAAGCCTTCTATATGCCTTAACAATCTCTTCCACAATCTCCCTTGGAAATTCGAGGCTATAGATGAGCCTTCTCACTCTACTCCCTTTCTCTGAAAGCTCATCCATATCCTCTACATTTAGATCTGATAGTATCTCTTTTATTCTCTCTGGAACATTAGGTTTTGTTTTTCTATCATGCCATTCTTGGAAAATACCCTTTTCTAAAAAGTCATGATAAGCATGAACTGTTACTGCAAAACCATTTGGAATATTAACACCAAATTTTGTTAACTCTCTTCTCATTTCTCCAAGTGAGGCATTCTTTCCACCAACAATAGGTATATCCTTCAGCTCAATTTCATCAAACCACAATATATAAGGTCTATTGCCCATAAATTTCATCCTTTTTTAAAATTTTCTAATAATTTCAATCTATCCGAACACACACCAAATTGTCAAGTAGGATTTTTTAGACGGTAAGCATCTTTTTTTCTCGTAATGAGGTTATATGGAGTATCTGGCAAATTTTTTACGGCGGCCTTGTCATTGCGAGCCCTAAGGGCGTGGCAATCTCAAAATAATTCGAGCGAAGCGTGGCAATCTCCAGCAAAATTATCCCTTCTTAGGCTAAAGAGGATCTCTTCTATTTCCCCTCTTATTTTAAGAGGGGATTAAGGGGAGTTATTAATGGTAGCATAAAATAAATGAAACCTTGATAAGGGTTCAGCAAGCCACAAGGGCTTGCCCTACGAGAAATTAATAATTTATTCCGTAGAGCAAGGGCTCGTCCCTTGCCATATTTGGTTTCATTTCTTATGTAGATGTGAGATTGCAAAACTTTACTCGCAATGACGATGTTTGTCGGTTTGTTTTATGTAGGATTAAATCCTAAATTCTATCTTCTCCTTTCCAATTCTTTCTTAATTCCCTCGACCTTTTCTCTAAATTCCCGAGTGACTTCCTCTGATTGCTGTGGGCTTGTAATAATATGGGGAGTCATTAGAATAATCAATTCCGTTTTACTAACGGTATATTGTTGTGTTCCAAAAAGGGCACCAAGGATTGGTATTCTACTTAAAACAGGTACTCCGGTTTTTACAACATTTTTTGAATTTTTTATTAATCCGCCAATCACAATGGTCTGTCCCTCCATAATGGAGAGTATTGTCTTTGCAGTTCTTTTACCGAATACAGGAACTGCAGGAAGATTTCCAAGGGCAGTGGTATCGACCGAACTATCTTCAATATATATCTCAAGAGTTACCAGACCTCCATCACTGATTCGAGGTGTGACACTAAGAATAATTCCAATATCTTTATATTCGATTGTCCCTTCAACTACATTTGTCGTGGCAGTAGCAGTGG
>JBBIOI010000089.1:0-14081 GCA_037443425.1 Deltaproteobacteria bacterium | reverse complement strand
AATAAAATTTTCGAATATTTCCTTTGATCTTTCCTTTCCATCGCGGGTTTTAAAGTCATAATCCGGTGGAACAGGGAATATCTGTTTTAAAACCAGTTCAATTTCTCTTTTTTTCTGATTCTCTGAAGTATGTTTCCATTTTTCAAGAATTGTTGTTAAACGCTCCTCCCAAATCTGTTTAAGGCGTTTAAGATCCTGCATTAAACCTTCTAATTTTTTAAGCAATTGAATATTCTCTCTCTTAAGATAAATCTTTTCTGAGGCATTATTTATAACAATCTCTAACTCCTCTAATTTAAAAGGTTTTCTTATGTAGTCATAAGCCCCACCACGTATTGCCCGTATGGCTGAATCAAGAGAGGCATAGCCTGTCATAATGATTACAATACTATCTGGGTTAAACCTTCTTGCAAAATTAAGTAGCTCAATCCCATCAACATCAGGTAAAACAAGGTCCAATATAATAATATCGAATGAAGCATTTTCGATTACAGCTAAAACATCTTTTCCTCGTTTAAAAGATTTGATGATTCGATTCTCATTTATTAAATAACTGGTTAAGATTTCAAGAAGCTCCTCATCGTCCTCAACGATCCAGATCTCAATATTCTTATTAAATTCTTGATCCATTTGAAATTCAGTTAGATAAGTTATATTTATCTCCTCACATCCAAAAATCTGGGTTGATGGTGGAACTTATTGGAGTAGAATTTTTTAATTTTTATAATATTTTTTTTCTCTGTTATTTCTTTTCTCAGTAGACTTAATTTTTGATTAGCCTTAATCAAACACTCTCTATCAAGGCTTTCAATTCTTTTTAGAAGCTCATAAATGCCACAATCTTCCTCGTTTTTCTTCATCATGGTATTGAATTGAGTTTCATCCCCTATTGCCCTTTTTATTCGATTTTCAATTTTTTTTATGTTTTGAATAAGATCTCTTCGTTTATTTAACAATTGAATAATTGCGGTTAAATCATCAAAGTCAAGTTGTGAATTTAATAATTCTGTAATATTAAAATATTGTCTTAATAATTCCAGCTTTTTCTCAATAAAATCGTTGATTTCGGCTGGCAATTTTAAAGATACATCTTTTATTGTTTTATTTTTAGAGAACATTTTCTATGTTAGGTCGATTTATCTCTTTTTTTGAATTGTTATCCAGATAATCCTTATTTAGTGACCTATTAAAAAACGCTTCTTCCCAGGCAGATTTTAATTCTCTGAATATCGCAATGATCTCATCAAAGGCAATAATATTCCTTTTTATATCACCCCTGAGGATATGCCTTATGGCAAATGTATAAATTCTATCAAGGTTTCTCGAAATCTCTCCCCCTTGTTCAAAATTTAGTGCCTCTCTTAATGCATTAACGATATCTAACGACCTCTGTATTGCCCTTCCTTTAGCCTCAAAATCATCTTTAAGATAGTATTGTTTTGCCATATCTAAATTTTGAATAATACCTTCGTAACACATGAGTACTAAACGTTTTGGATCAGCTGTCAGAATGTCTGTTTGTCTATAAGTTTTGAAACTACCAAAATTCATTTTATCTATCCTCTCCTTAATTTTATAATTTATTTGCATTTAGCATCCGCGTTAGCCAGTTCATCTGACTTTGAAGTGTACTTAGCACCATTTCCATCGAAACAAACTGTCTCTCTAATTCAGCCATCTTTCTATCTATCCTTGTCTCTATTGTACTCATATCTTCTTCCAAGTTTTTTATCGTATCCTGAATCGTCTCTGTCTTCGAAGCTATTGTTCCGTCTACAGAGTCAGTGATATGATATAGCTCACGATCTATAAGTTCAGCTATCCCATAGCTTAGTGTGAAACTTCCAACTAAACCAGTTTCTGTTCCTGAATACCTAATGGTTAAACCCTTGGCACTTCCTGAAACCCCGGTCAGATATTCTCCATTCCCTGTGGCATCATCAGGGGTCACAAAATAACCTGTAACAGGGCCAATACTCTGGATATTGACTTCATAGGTCCCAGCCTTAGTATCAATCGTATGATAGATATAGCTCAAACTACTATTTGTTGACGACCAATCAACTACAAATAGTTTTCTTACATCATCAAAATTGCTTTCAAGATAATCTCTTAAAGTCTCTTCGTCTATCGTTAATTTACTATCTGTTCCGATATTTATACCGATTAACCCAAGCGTTGAAAAGCTATCTGGTAAGCCTGAAACCCTGTTTAAAACAATCCCTGTAAGATTTGATTTAATCATTCTTAATGTACTATCTCCAAATAGAGGACCTCCAGGCTCCTTTTTCTCTTCATTATATTTTAGCTGGGCATTGATTGCATCCATAACATCATTATAAGCCTCTATGAATTTTTTTATTTTATCTACAATTGAATCATAATCCCTGACCAGATTAAGGGTAACAGTTGTATCACTTGATGCCTTTTTCAGGTTGAGAGTAACACCGGGAATTACATCATCAATTACATTGGAGCTCGTTTTAATTTCTACACCATCTATTGTTATAGTTGCATCAGAACCAGCCTGCAATTGGCGGGACCTTATGGTCCCTATTGTTCCAAAATCATGATCACTATCAAACTTAATTGATGATTTATTTGGAGTAAGAATAACTGATAGGTCTGTATCTCCAATCTCTTTATCAATAACCCTTATTTTACCATCTGCTGTAATCTGTGCTGTTACAGACCCATATTGATTTTCTATAGCATTTAGAAGATCAGCTATTGTTGTTGAATCATTAATCTGAAAAGAATAGCTAACTGCGTTACCTAATGTATCAGTCCCGCTAAATTCAATTGTATCACCAGTGACGTAATCATTATAGCCATCAATATCTTTAATTAATGTTTCTGACGTAATATATCTCCCTGCAGAGGTATTGGAAACATCGCCAGTAACTCCACGCTCATCTGAAAAACCTCCTCTTTTCAGAATGCCAAGTGTTTCAAGTATATTATTATCATCAGTGTATGTGATATCTCTACCTTCAATTAAAAGTCTGTAATAGGTGTTTCCATTTTCATCTGTTTCGCTTATTACTGAGGCTGGATCAGAAGAAAATACTCCTGAGAAAGCCTCGTTTATCTCGTCTTTAATTGTGTTTAATGAATCAGTAGAAAGATCGATCAATACTGATCTTGAAACTCCATCAATGATGACTGTCACAGTCCCACTCTGTGGATTTGATAAACTCAGAAGTTCAGATCCACCAATGGCCTCATCTGGGTTTGAAAAGGAGTCACTTTTATGACCACCGCTTACTACGTTTTTAGCGGTCTTATCCGATGAATCAACAAAACCAAGTTCTTCAAGTAGGTTTGTTGCCCCTCCGTTAAGTAGGCTTATGCCCGATGAACCCTCTTCATCACTTGTCAGTATTAGGCGATAGCCCTCCGTTCCATAGTTTACAATAGAAGCTGTTACCTTTGAGGCATTAATCCCTGAATTTACTGCATTTATTTTGCCTCGAATAGTGGATAGACTATCGGTTAAATAAATGCTTACTGTTCTTCCACCAATAATAATATCTCCTGAAAGATTCAGGGCTTCTGTTTGACTTGCAAAGCTTGTTGAGGAAATCTTTTGGGCTGAAGCCAGGGAAGTTACCTTAATTTGATAAGTGCCTGGTGATGCATCTAAATTTGAGGTAACAGAAAGGATATCATCTGGCTCGGTTGTTGTATTTGATGAAAGATTTGGGGTTAAAAGATTAAAATGCTCAGTTCTATTAAGTGTCTGAGAGGCTGTCTTTAAAGAGAGCAATTTTGTATTAATCGATTGCCAGGCCTTTACCTTTTCTTCGTAACTCTTCTTTTGATTTTCGATAAGGTCTATCTTTTTATATTCAATCTTTCTTAGCTGGTCTATAATATTTTTCCAGTCAAGACCACTTGCAAGTCCGCTTACCATACTGGTTGCTGACATTTCTTCCTCCAGGAAACTTTAAGATATATCAGCTTAAACCACTTTATCCTCAGCTTGAGATAAGAAAGGGATATTGTTAGAAAAAATAATTTCATATTTCTCATAGTTTTGAATTTATTAGAACCCCGATATGTTCCCCTATCTTTGATGACAGGGCTAAAAACGCCTCAGGCGGGATCTGCCGGATAAGATTACCTTCCTTATCCAAAACCTTTATAATTACAATTCCTGATTCTCTGTCAGGAATAAACTGAAGATTATAATTGATACTCTGCATGAATCTGTTCAGGTTTTCGGTTAATTCCTCAAGGTTTTTACTTTGTCTTCCTGATATCTCTTCTACTAGCCTATTTTCAGGGGCTTCGAATTCTTTTCTTTGAACCAATCTTTTTAAAGATTTCTGGGATGGTTCGCCAATCACTGACCTGTTTAAAACATCTTTAATCTGGGTAATCTCCATATATATTTACCCCATAAAAATTAAGAGTGGGAAGAAATATTCTTCCCACCCAGATCCTATGGATTAACGTCCTCCAAGCAAGGCGAGTATGTTCTGTGGAGCCATATTTGCCTGTGCAAGCATGGCTGTACCAGCCTGGAGCAATATCTGGTTCTTGGTAAAGTTTACTACTTCGAAGGCCATATCCACATCCCTTATAGTCGATTCAGTAGCAGCAATATTCTCGATTGTAATGGCAAGGTTAGCGGAGGCAAAATCAAGTCTACTCTGCGCAGCTCCGATTTCGCCCAAGGCAATATTAACAGATGTCAATGCATTATCGATGGAAGTTAAAGCGGCTTGAGCACTTGCTAAGGAACTCAAAGAAATGCTATTAATACCTAAATCGTTGGTCTCCAAACCCTGACTAAGGTTAACGGCAATTTGGTCTTGAGCAGCTGTATTCCCTGAACCTATCTGGAAGGTCATGTTGACAGAACCTGTTAGTAGTTGAGTATCTCCATATTTTGTATCCTGAGCAATTCTGTCAATTTCGCTTAGAAGGGCAGTTGCTTCCGAATTTAATCTTGTTCTACCAGCATTATCTGTATTGTCTGAAGCAGCCAAAGTAGCAAGTTCTTTTAATCGCTCAATTATAGTCTCTATCTTCTGTGCAGCTCCCTCTGCTACTTGCAAAAGGGCAGTTGCCTGAGAGACATTCTGCTGAGCCATTCTCAGAGACCTTACTTCCATTCTAAATTTGTTAGCAATAGCAAGCCCTGCAACATCATCTTTTGCCTTATTTATACGATAGCCGGATGAAAGTCTTTCCATTGAAACCGATAGTCTTGCATCTGTGTCAGCAAGCTGACGATGTGCATTTAAAGCTGCAATATTTGTATTTATTCTTAGTGCCATGGTTTTTTCCTCCTTGATTTTTAATTTTTGGGCTTCCTTGCCCGTTTTTGAGTTAGTTAGGGTTTAATTTAAATTTTTATAAACCTCACCTTCAAAACATAAAACTTCCTCTCCTATCCCTCCTTTCTTCCTTATTTTAAGCCCGGGCTTTATCCAACATATATATCGGCAGAAAAAAAGAAAGCCTTAATAATTTTTTATAAAGGCTTAAACTTTCTCAAGAAATCCTATATTTTTATAGTTATTTTCGTGAAAATTTAATGCCTCCTCAACCATCCTGAAAACCTTATCCAACTCACCTGATAACTTACCTATTTCTATAATCATTTCGAGGATACTTTGTTCTGGTTTTATTAAAAAGGAGACAAAATAAGCCATTAATGAAACTCCATTTAAACCCTTATCATATAGAGCTTTACCAATTTTTGAATATAAACAGGTCAGATCCTCAAAGCTCTCTATTACTAAATTTCTTGGAAGACCAAGCATTTCGAGCAAGGCATCACAATGTTTAACAAGATTATCGATATCATACTGCCTGAAATATATTTCACTAAGAATAACCCTTGCATTCATTAAGCCCTTATCTAAAGCCAATGCCCGATTAAAGAAATAAGAAGCCTTTTCATAATCTTTTATTTCATAGTAAAGATGAGCAAGGTTTGTAAGGGCTTCAATCCTTTCAGGATTAATTTCCAACGACTTTTTAAAGGCATCCTCAGCCTCTTTTAAGGCTCCAATCTTTTTAAGGGCAAGCCCTAAATTTGAATAATTCTGATCAAGGTGTTTACCTGTTTCTATTGCCATTTTATAAAATTCAACCGCATCCTTATACCTCTGTTCCCTTAAAGACAACATTCCAAGGATTTCGAGACTTTTATATCTATCCTGGTGTAGATTAAGTGATTTTAAAAACATCTCTTTTGCATAACTTACATCTCCCTTTTTTAAATAACATTGTCCAAGAGTGTAATATTGATAGAATTGAATCTGTTTAATATTTACGGGGAAAAGTGTTACATCTAAATCCATGGAGAGGGATTTTTCTAATTCTTCTTGGGCCTTTTTATAATCTTCTGCTAAATAATATGTAATTCCAAGAAGAATATGAAGAAGACTTACCCCCTTAAAATCCTTTTTTAAATCTTCAAATATTGAGATCGCCCTATCGTAGAGATTAACTTCGCTATAATATTTTCCAAGTAGTATACCGGAAGTCAAAAAGAACTGTTTATCTTTCTGCCTAATAACCTTATTTTCAAAAATCTTCTCCATATGTCCAATGGCTTCTGAGTGTCTGTTAAGGCCAGCAAGTGTTCTTCCAGCATGGTAATGAAGGTGAAGATTTTCCTGGTCAGATTTTAATCCCTCTAATATTATCTTTAAATTTCTCTCTGATTTTTCCCTTGAAATATTTGGGTCATGATAACCAGTGTGATGAATAGTAATGTCTGTTCTTACAAACTTTATACCTAAACGTGTTAGCGAGGGATAAACCTGCTCATGGATTCTTCCTTCAAATTTTACACCTTTGATATTCGGAAAGACTCTCAATTGAAGAAATTGTGTATTTCCATCTATTCCATCACTATTAATAACAAAATAGTAAGCCTGATTTCTTTGTTTTGGGAATTTTCTCTTTAAATCTTCCAATTTTTTAATATCATGAGGCTCTAATCTATCGTCTGCATCAAGCCACAAAATATAATCCCCGGTAGCATATCTTATAGATTCGTTACGTGCGGAAGAAAAATCATTGCACCACGGGAAATCAAAAACCTTGCCCCCTAAACCCTTAGCTACTTCCTTCGTTTTATCTGTAGAACCTGTATCTATCACGATGATTTCATCTAAGACACAATTTAGAGGTTTAATTAAGTCTTCAAGATTATGGGCCTCGTTTTTAACAATCATACAAAGTGAAAGTCTTGCCTTAAAATTTTTATTTTTCACATTTCCATACCTCTTTGATTTTCAATTTTTTTTATTTTCTCAATTTGTCGTAAAATTTCCTCAACTTGAGGCTGCTCGTTATTAATTTGATAAGACTTCCTGTATGTTTCTTCAGCATTAAAGAGGTCTTCAACCTGAATAAAACAGTTTGCAAGTAAATTTAATAACTTTTCATCCCTCGGTTTAATGGATAAGGCTTTCTTAAGCCATGGAATTGCTTCTTGAAACTGGCCTTTGGCTATTAAACACTGGCTTAGGTTCTCTAAGGCCTCTAAATGGTCTTCATTCAACTCCAAGACCCCCTTGAAATATGAAATTGCAAGGTCTACTTCTCCTTGATGAAAACATATAACTCCTAAATCATTTAAAGCCTCGATATTTTTAGGATCGAAGGAGAGTATTTTCTGGAAAGGGATTTTTGCTCCCTCTACGTCTCCTAAATTAAATAACTCCTCAGCCTGGGATATTGACAATCTATCCTTGGATATAGGATAGTAGTGTTTTACTGGGTTAAATCCATTTTTTAAGATATATCCTAAGTTGTGATTTACCCCATATTGAACTTCCTCTGGAATTCCCCATTTCTTTTTAAATACTTCCCAATTTTCATTGAGAGACTGATTGTAATCCAAACCAACTTCCTGAAAAGTTTTGCTGCCGAAGTGATGAATGAAACAGTCTTCGGCAATCCACGATTCGAAGCCAGCTAATTTAGCTCGTAGACAAAAATCATCATCTTCAAAATTCCCTAATCCAAACCGCTCATCCAGACCCCCAATCTTATTTATTACTTCGCGCTTAATAAGCATACAGAAGCCCACCACTCTCCAGAATGGTTTATCTTGATGCTCGTTTTTTCTGGCCCAACTTTCCGCAAATTGATCAAGGTTCTTTAAAGAATTGACATCATAAGCAATCTCTTTTACCTGTTGCGGCCCGGAGACATAATTGGACACAGGGCCGACAATCCCAATCTCAGGTTTCATCTCAGCTACTCTTAAAAGACGATCAAGCCAGTGAGGGGTAACGACTATATCATTATTCATTAAAAGAAAGTAATCTCCTTTTGCCTCTAATATTCCTAAATTATTTCCTGCCGCAAAACCCAAATTTCTCTCGCAGTGCATGAATTTGAATCTTTCACAGAAAATTTTATTTATTCCCTTATTTCTTTTCTTTGTATGAATTTTTGCCCTTTTCTTATCAATGATTTTCCCCTCACTATCTGTCCAGATTCTCCAATCAGCAATAACCTCTTCTCCTTTTGATAGCTTTTCTAAAAATTCTGGAGTATTATCCGTAGAACCATTATCAATAATTATCAATTCGTAAGGCACACTGGTATATCTCAATATGCTCTCCAGGCACAGCTTAGTATATCTGAGTTGATTATGAGCCAAAATTATTATAGATACTAATTTATCATCTTTGACTTCTTTGTCCGCGAACAATATTCTTTCTATTCGCTTTTTAATGGATGAAGGTGACCACTCAATTTCTACTTTCTTTTTTCCATTTATGGATAACTTTTCCCACAATTCTTTATTGCCATAAAGGAGGATTACTTTTTGGGCAAAATCTTCTGCTGAATCGGCTATTAAGGCATCAACCCCTTCACTCAAACCCATTCCTTCTGCTCCAATAGATGTAGTAACGACAGGTAATCCCCAGGAAAGGGCCTCGCCAATTTTCCCCTTCATTCCTGCCCCATAACGTAAAGGATTGACCGAAATCCTGGCTCTTTGCAGATAGGGGGAAAGATCTTTTACATATCCAGTGACAATTATTTTATCTGAAGAAAGCGATAATACATCCGGAGGAGGATTATTTCCTACTATATAAAGTTTAACCCCGGGCAACTTTTTTTGGATTAATGGATAAATCTCCTGGCAAAAGTATTGAATGGCATCATAATTTGGGGTATGATTGAAATTCCCTACAAAAAGAAGATCCGAAGTATCTTCATATTTCTTTTTTTCTCCGTTCGATGAATGGATATTCGGTATAATGTCAATAGGAATATTGCCCACATAATCTTTTATGGCCCTTTTATCATTTTCACTTACCACCCACAGTCGATCAGCATTTCTATAGATTGCTATTTCTTTTTTCTTGTTTAATTGAGCCTTGTCTTTAAGAACTTTATCTTTCTTTAATTCTGCTTCTCTTATTTCTCTTACAAAGTGAATATCAACCGTATCGATAATTATTTTTGTTTCTGGAGAATATTTGCGGATGATTGGCAGATAATATTCGGCAACATGCCAGAACTCAATAAGGGCATATTCATATTTTCTTTCTTTTAAAAGAGATTCATAAGGAACATGTTTTTTAGAGCCAACTAAATATCCGGCTGCTTTCATGGCCAGAGGGTCCCCGGCATAAACCTCAATGCCTATATTTTCCAGTATTGGCCGATAATACTCTTCCATGGAGCTGTTTCTGGCAATAAAAGTTATATGGAATTTCATTTCTTTTAACATCTTTAAAATATGAAACAGACGTAATGAACCAGAAGCTCGATCAAATAAGGGTAAAAAAGCATCTATCACCAGTATATTTCTTCTTATACCTCTATTTGCAGCCTTAAATATATTTTTAGGATCATTGGGCAACTGCCCCTTAAGTTCGTAAGACCTTTTGGCAATAAATTTCTCCCGGTTGATTGTCTGATATTTTTTATATCCTGAGTTAAGGTCGGCCCCGGCTGTCTTTCCTTCATGATGAATAACTATACTCTTAGGCTGGTAATAAACCCTAAAGCCATGTTTGCGGATTTCAAAGCATAGATCTGTATCTTCGTAGTAGGCCGGGGCATAACGTTCATCAAAACCTCCTATTTTATCCCAGAGGCCCTTTCTGACCATAAGCGAAGCCCCGGAACAATAATCAACTTCACGAACATAATTAAATTTTGGGTCTTCAGAATCCATTCCCCGACCATAATTCCATCCATTACCATCTGCAAAGATGATACCCCCTGCCTCTTGTAGCCTTCCGTCAGGGTAAATCAATTTAGAACCAACTGCTCCACAATCCGGCATTGACTCAGCAAAATCTACCAGAGCCTTTAACCAGTCTTTCTGTACTTCTGTGTCATTATTTAAAAAAAGGAGGTATTTCCCCGAGGCCAGCTTCGCCCCTGAATTACAGGCGCTAACGAAACCAATATTCTGATCCAGAAAAATTTTCTTTATATTTTTATAATTTAAATTCTCCAGATAATCTCTGGTGCCATCAGTTGAGCCATTATCGACAAATATTATTTCATATTCGCAATCACTTGTATTTAGAAGAATTGATTTCAAGCATTTATGGGTTAATTCAAGATTATTCCAGACAGGGATAATAATAGATACCATTGGAGATGTATGCTCAACCAGTTCTTCATTACTTTTGAGGTTTGATATTTCATTTATATCATTATTATTTCTTATTTTATCGAGATATTCTTTAGCAAGTTCATTTTCCGGCTCAATCTCTAACACCTTTTCAAATAAATATGATGCATCCTTAAGATTCCCCATCTGAAAGAGACAATACCCAGCTTTTGCTATAATATTTGTCTCTTTTTGGTTTTTCTTTATTATTTTCCCATATATTTCATAAGCTTTTTTAAACTCGTTAAGTTCTATATAAATATATGCAAGATTTATTAAGAATTCTTTGTTTTCAGGTTCCAGTTCAATAGCTTTTGATATACATTGAATTGCCGAATTTTTATCCCCTAATTTATAAGATAAGACGCCCAAATCATTATAATAAATCGGATTATTAGAGTTTCTTTTTAGAAGATATTCATAGCCTCTTATGGCCTCTTGGTACCTTTCTTCTTGAACAAGATTGAGACAATCATTATAAATATCTTCAGTATTCAAAAAATCAGTGGTACAGCCTGATAACCAAATTGCTCTCCTTGTAGCTTCGAGATAACCTCTTCCAAATTTTTGATCAGGTTCGAGATGATTACATTCTCCCCATTCATTCCAAGCATTTATAAATACAAAATTTTCTTCCTCACTAAAAGGTTCAAAATTCTTCAGACATTCTTCTAACCATTTTCCATATAGATCAGGAGTTGATCCATTAATAATTATAGCTTCTGATTTTCTCTGGGGTGAATTATCCCAGCAAGGAAATACACAGGGATATCTTTTATAAGAGACTTTATCTCTTCTTAACATCCGATCAATAACTTCATCGTATCGATAGACATAATGATTTCCATGGGGATGGATAAAAGACGGTGGCCCTAAATACTTCCATGCCGGTTGAAATTCTATAGAAGCATCAAACCCTATTGTTTTCGGGTCTCCGTAATCTTCAGGGAAACTTTCCACTTTACATAGATAAATTTCTCCAATCCCAAAGCGTTTTGCTTCATCTCGCCATAACTGTGCAAGTTGAACAGGATTTGGATGGTGATGAGCTCTGTAAATAAGGATTAATGGCCTTCCATTCACTCGAATATAACGGTTATCTTTAAATACATCAATTAACCATCGAATATGCTCTAAATCATCTTTCTCACTATATTCTTGTTTTTGAAGTATTTCATTCTCATGTCCATCCCATCTCCTCGTCCAATTTTCATTGGCCCAGCACAGGCAGAACGGAAAATCTGGTTCTCCAGACTTCAGCACCTCATTAAAAGGTCGTTCCAATAAACGTCGCCCTTTGAACCAATAATGGTAATAGCAAAAACCATAGATGCCGTACTCTCTCGCAAGGTCTGCTTGCATCTTTCGGACCTCTGATAATCGCAAATCATAAAATCCGAGGTCGGCTGGAAGATGGGGCTGGTAATGGCCATTAAATAGTGGAGAAGCTTTGGTGACGTTCGTCCATTCGGTAAAACCCTTTCCCCACCATTGATCATTTTCAGGGATGGGATGGAATTGGGGCAAATATAACGCTATTAATCTAATTTTTTTTGGATCCTTTCGTTTCCGAGAACTTACAGGCATTAGTTTATTATCATTCTGACTATCAACCTCACTTTTACCAAGTTTTTCATAAGAATTTATTAATTGGTTTATTTCTTCTTCTAATGTGGAAACATAAACTTTAGTTTCATTATTGATTGAAATATCAGTAAATCCGTTTATCTCTTTATTTATTTTATATTCAATTAAATAACAATTTTTTAATCTCTCGTAATTAAATTTAGAGAATATTTTTCTAATACGTTCCAATATAAATATTTTCTCGTTTTTTTCTTTAATGTATGGTTTAAAATCATTATAAAGAACTAATAAATTTCTGAATAATATGTAATCTCCTGGCAAATAATTTTTACAGCTCCATTTTTGGTCAATAAATACCCATTTTAAAGATTTATCTATTTTTAGATTCCAAAAGGTGTAATCAAAAGCTTCACCACTTACTAATGGATATCCTTCTTCATCATTTTTGTTTATATAAAATTTAATTAATAGATTTTCTAATAGATCTTTTAATAAATTATCAAAGGATTGGAAATTATCATCTTTAATTAAAGATTTGTAGGCTTTAATGAGTAAAGAATCGCCTTTTACCCAATTCATCGAATGAAAATTACAACTGATTGTTTTTAAATCAACTATATTTGTCGTACTTTCTAATGGTCTTCTTTCTATTCTAAAATTATCATCGCCATTTAAAAAAACGTCAATTGTGTGATGTAATTGAGAATTAATTTTTGCTTCATTCCAGTATTTCCTAACAATCCATTTTGTTTTTAAATTAGTTTTTTTATCTTTGGATCCTATAATAAGAAAAGAATTTGAAAAGTGGAATAAAACTTTAGCTTTTATTAAAGACTCTAAAAAAAGTAGGTCAGGAAACAAATATACTCTTTTTCCTGAATAATCCTCAAAATTTCCTCTTAATAATCCAGTAGGCTTTAAATCATAAAATTTGTTATCTTCCCTAATAAATAATTTCGGGATTTTATAATCTGGGAAGAGGTGATAGAATTGAATATTATTAAATCCTACCAATTTTAAGAACTCCTCAATTTCATTTCGGCTAAATGTTAAAGGTGACTTTTCGGGGTAATCTATTAACCCTGAAAATAATTTTCCATTATGATCTTCGGTGCATCCAGTAAAGTATTTAGCTCCTAATTTATTTTCAATCCCTAGTATTAGCAAACCACAATCTTTTATAGATAAAGAAATTTTCTTTAAAAAATCGATTATTGCTATCTCGGCTTCGTTTTCCAAATAATAAGGAATATATTCCAATACACCGATTAAGACAATTAGATCATACATTCGAGGAGGATAATCGATTTTAGTTATGTCTCCAACGTAAACATTAAGATTTTTTCTTTCTTTTCCTCTAATTCTAATAGCTTTAGCTCGAATTAAATCTCCCTCAATTGCGTCTACTTCCATAAAATTATCAGCTAAATAGATAGTTAACCCACCCAAACCCGCTCCAAGCTCAAGCACTTTACTCTGCTTTGGAATAAGATCTTTAATCGCATCTAATATATATACTCTTTCGTAAGTCAAATGATATCGAGAAGGCCAATCTCTTATGTACTTATAAAGATTTACAGGATAAGAAGAAATTGTATTCTCTTTTTTAAAAATTTCTATTAAATAGTTTTCACTTCCATCTTTATAATTAAAATTAGAAAAACTTGAAGAAATATATAATTGATTTTCTTGATCGAATATAAAATTAGGTATTTTCATCAATAAATCCTTTCAGTGTTATTTTTTAATCATCTAAATAAAAATTAAACAAATTTTTAGCAAAATAAGTGCCAGGATGCCTATATAAAATTAAATATAAATTTCAAAGAGTTACATTATTTTTTTTATTTTGGTAGGAAAAAAATTCAAAAAC
>JBBIOI010000088.1:0-14176 GCA_037443425.1 Deltaproteobacteria bacterium | reverse complement strand
AAAACCCTTCGAATGCGGGCTTTTAATGTTTAAATTGCTAACAATCGCTTTAGAAAAAACCAAATTATTTTAAGGGGATTTATCAATAGTGCTAATCTAATAAAGGTATCCGCTCGAAGGCTTTTTCACCCCGCCTCCCCATTTATGAAAGGATTTTTAAATAGTTTTTCAGAGATCTCTCACAGTTTGTTTGACAGACCGTTGAGAATTGTGTTAGAAAAAAATAAATATTTAATTTCTTTACACATTTTTTAAAGGGAATCTTTAATGAAAGACAAAAAGAATAAAGGATGGCTCAAGATACTTTTTGACTTTTTTCGTTCGCTTAAACTAACTATATTCCTTCTTATTCTTCTTGCAATTGTCTCTATTATAGGAACAGTAATTACACAAAATGCTACCCGAGATGATTATATTGAACGTTATGGGGTTGAGTTATATAAAATACTCGACTTTTTCGGGATCTTTGATATGTATCACTCATGGTGGTTTAGTACTATTCTTTTGTTACTGGTTATAAATTTGATAACCTGCTCGATTAATAGATTCCCAGCAACATGGAGACAAATATTTAAAAGGTCCGACTCAAGGATATTTGAGATTACAAAATTGAAGACTTTCCCTTTTTTTGAGGAGATACCGATTTCAACTCCTTCTGAAGATATTAAAGAAAGTATTCTTTCATTATTAAAAAGGAGAGTCAGTAATCCAGAGGTAATTGACAATACAGATTCAGCAATTTCACTCTTTTCAGAAAAGGGAAGATTTTCAAGGTTTGGGGTATATATTACACATCTTTCTATAATTATCATCCTAATTGGGGGTCTTTTAGGTTCCATCTATGGATTTAAGGGCTTTGTTAATATTCTCGAAGGGGATACAGTAAATCATATCTATCTCAGGATGAGAGATGGAGAGATTCCTAAGGATATTGGATTTTCTATAAGATGTGATGATTTCCAGATTACTTATTATGATATCCCTGGTAAGGAGAGATATGTTAAAGATTATACAAGTTTGCTTACAATAATAGATGATGGGAAGGAGGTGTTAAAAAAGAGTATTGAGGTAAATCATCCACTTCATTATAAAGGCTTAACTTTCTATCAAGCTTCATATGGCACTATCAATGATATTACATTAGGTTTAAAGTGGAAGGATAATGGTAATAAAGGCAAAGACTTTTTAAAGGTCAGAGAAGGAGAGATGATTCAGATTGAAAAGTCAAACGCCTTTATAAGGGTTTTAAAATATGCCCCTCAGATCCATAATTTTGGAGAAGGTGTACAAATAGCACTTTTCAGGCCACATCAGGAACCAAAAGTATTTTGGGTTTTAAAGAACTTCCCTGATTTTGATAAAAGAAGGGGGGACGACTTTTTTTTAACTCTTGAAGAAGTTAGCTCAAGAGAGTATACTGGGCTTCAGGTTACAAAAGATCCAGGTGTTTGGATCGTTTGGATTGGTTGTGCTCTTTTAGTCGCCGGACTATTTATCTCTTTCTTCTTCTCGCATCAAAGGGTGTGGATAGTTATTCCGAAGAGAAAAGGAAATATTATTGTGTCAGGATCTACAAATAAGAACAGGTTTGGATTTGAAAAGATGTTCGAAGAATTGGTAAAGAACATTAAATCATTAATAAAATAAATGGAGGGATTATGAACAAGGCAGAGCTTATTACAAAAGTTTCGGAGAAGGCAAATCTAACTCAGAAGGTGGCTAAAGTCATTGTAGATACACTTTTTGACAAGATGAAGGAGAGTCTCGAAAAGGGAGAAAGGATTGAGATAAGGGGTTTTGGAAGCTTTGTTGTAAGACACTATGGAGGATACAAAGGTCGAAATCCAAAAACTGGCGAGATTGTTGATGTTCCTCCAAAGAGGCTCCCTTTCTTCAAGGTAGGAAAAGAACTAAAAGAGTTGGTAAATACTGGGGGTGAATCTAAGAGTTAAAGACTTTTCCAGTAATTCTTTTGAATCTCCTTTATTTTAAATATTAATGGCTCGATTCGTTTAAATTCATGATCCTCTGCCTCTATGATCTCATTAACTTCCAGCATTGAATTCTTAGTGAGTTCACTTAACACAGCCTTTACAGAACGACTTTGACCTGAAACATCATAGCCACCTTCGAGTGTAAACACAATCTTACCAGAGGCGGTAGTATCTGCTAATTCCATAAGGATTTGCGTCATCCTTGCGAATCCCTTTTCAGTAACCTCCATCCCACCAAGAGGATCGTTATAATGGATATCGAAGCCTGCTGAAACCAAGATCAATTGTGGCCTGTATTCAAGGGCAATAGGTTTCAATAATCTTTTAAAGATATTTGCATATTCTGTATCTCCAAAGCCCGTAGGTAGCGGGACATTAACATTGAAACCCTCCCCTTTTCCTTTTCCAACCTCTCTTGCTGCCCCTGTGCCAGGGTAGAAAAATCCATAGCGATGAGTTGAAAAATATAATACTGTTGGATCCTCATAGAATGAATTCTGTGTTCCATTCCCATGATGGACATCCCAATCAACAATAAGTACCCTTTCTACCTTAAAATTTTTAATAGCATATTTTGCACCTATGGCAACATTATTAAAAAGACAAAATCCCATTGCCCTGTCCTTCTCTGCATGATGACCTGGCGGTCTTATCAATGCAAATCCATTATCTATTTTTCCCTCCATTACTGCCTTTATCAATTCAAGGAGGCCTCCTACGGCTAAAAGCGCAGTCTCATATGATTTTGCACATGTAGAGGTATCCATATCGAGTCTAAAGTATGGTTTTCCAGAGGTAGATTTAACTAAATCAATATATGACGCTGTATGGATCATCTCCAATTCTTCACGTAGAGCTTCTCGAGGTTTAATGAATTCAAAGAGATTCTTCATCTCTCTATCTTCAAGCATATTATAAATGGCCTTTAATCGTTCAGGACTTTCTGGGTGTCCAGGATCCATAACATGATCCATATATCGATCATCTTTAACAATCCCAGTTTTTCTCATTATTACACCTCATATAAATTAAACCTATACTTTAAAACCTACCTTTTTTTATTAACCTTTGTCAAGTGAAGAAAACGCGATACCTCTGAAAAAGTCATTGAAAGACTGAGGAGGTAGGGTTCAAAACCCTTCGAATGCGGGCTTTTAATGTTTAAATTATTAACAATCGCTTTAAAAAACCAATTATTTTAAGGGGATTTATCAATAATGCTAAACTATAAAAGGTATCCACTCGAAGGCTTTTTCAGCCCACCTCCCCATTTATGAAAAGATTTTTAAATAGTTTTTCAGAGGTCTCAAAACCTCCCCTTAAGATGAGACTGTGTCGTAATTCTACATAAGAAAAGAATTCAAATCGGTAAGGGACAAGACCTTACACTACGTTTTAGATTTTGTAGGGCAAGTCCTTGTGGCTTGCCGAAGCAAAGCCGAACAAATCTCGATTTTATACGAGATTGCCACGCACTAAACCAGACAAACCAGAAAAACTAAATAGGCCAGAAAACTCCTCTATACCTCCCTTTATTGGGGAGATTGTTCAATAAGACTTCAATAAATAAAAATACTTGTGACAGTTCTTGACTTTTAGAGCCTATACTGAATAAAATATTTTTTTATGAATATAAAAAACCTTGAATCTCTCTTAAGAAGAGTTAAGGAAGGAAAAATCGGAATAGAGGAGGCAATAGATAGACTGGAATCACTTCCTTTTGAGGACCTTGGATTTGTTAAAATAGATCACCATAGAAGCTTAAGAAAGGGTTTTCCTGAGGTCATATTTGGAGAAGGCAAATCCGTTGAGGAAATCATCGTTATCATGAAAAGACTGAAGGAGATGGGGCAGAATATCCTGATTACTCGTTTAGATGATAAGAAGGCAAAAATTATAAAAAGAGTTTACAAAAAAAGCAATTATTATCCAAGATCAAGGGTTTTAACATATTTAGTAAATCCAATAAAGATAGAAGGAAAAGGAACAATCCTTGTAGTTACTGCAGGAACAACTGACATACCTGTAGCGGAAGAAGCAGCTTTGACAGCACGATTTATGGGAAATCATGTAGAAACAATCTACGATGTTGGGGTTGCTGGAATTCACCGGCTCCTTTTTAAAAGGGAACAACTGGAGAAGGCGAATGTGTTGATTGTAGTAGCAGGTATGGAAGGTGCTTTACCAAGCGTGATTGGTGGTTTGGTTGGTAAACCAGTAATTGCAGTACCTACAAGTGTTGGTTATGGAACAAGCTTTGGGGGCATAGCAGCACTTCTTGCCATGTTAAACTCATGCGCATCAGGAGTAGCTGTTGTAAACATTGATAATGGATTTGGTGCAGGTTACATTGCAAGCCTCATAAACAGGGTTTAAATAGATTTCTCAGAAAGGGTGAAATTTAAGATATGGACCAGGTGTTTTTCATCAAACTCGTAAATGAAATCATTCCTTTTCTCCTTTTAACTATTATTGGATTCGTATCATATAACGGCTTTAAAAAGAATCAAAACCTCATCTCCGAAAGAGAGGATCTGGTTAAACGTTACATACTTTTTCGTGGAGATAAACAGGCACGCCTTAAGATATATGAAAATGATGAACAAATCCATAGGGAGCTTCTAAAGAATATCTCTAATAGCTGGAAGCACTTTAAAAAGAGCTATGATCAATGCATGCTAAAATTAGCAAATAATGTGAAGAAAACAAAAAGGATTCTTTTGCTCTTAACCTTTGGATTAATAATCAACAGTGGAAGGTTAATCGGAGAAGAATACTACTTTTTTGGGATTAAGGGCCGGCTTACCTTAGTCATCCTTAAAGAACTTAATTATTATATATTGATAATTCTTACCCTTTTTCTATTAAGGTTACAGACTCAAAGGTTCTTTTCCCTAAAGAGTGAGGTCTTTAAAATAGATAGGGAAGTCCTCTTTTTCCCAAACAGTTTTTCTACAGAATCAAAGCATGAGATTCTATATAATGAGTTTGACCCTATTAACGTGGAAGGAGAAAGATATGGGAAATAAGATAAGGATTGTAATTGAAGATTTGGATATCGAGGCTGAATTAAATAATACAGAGACTTCACGAATGATATGGGAATCTTTGCCAATTGAATCAAAAGTAAATCTCTGGGGAGATGAGATTTACTTTTCAATTCCTGTTAAGACAGGTCTTGAACCTGATGCCAGAGAAATAGTCTCGATGGGTGAACTTGGATATTGGCCAACTGGCCACGCCTTCTGTATATTCTTTGGTCCAACTCCGGTTAGTCGAGCAGGTGAGATCCGAGCTGCAAGTGCTGTAAATATCATTGGAAAAGTTCTCTCCGATCCAAAGGTATTTTCAAAAGTAAAACAAGGGGCAAAGATCGTATTGAAAAAGGCTTTACCTTAACAAAGACTAATATCTAAAGCATTAAATGGCTTCGCCTCACAATAATGATCTTAGTTGCTCGATTTAGATAAAATGTTTTTTAAAAAAATTATAAAACTTAGTTTGTCTTAACAATCCCACTATACCTTGGGGTGAGATTAACATTATTCCTATCAGGATTAGGCCTTGTATCAAAAAGCTATAACCTGCATATCGTGCCAGTAAAAAGTAAAGAAATACAACCACTATTGTACCTAAAATTGGTCCTTCTTCTGTCCGCATCCCACCTATTACTGTAGCAAGCAGTAGAGTCATAGTCCATTTTACATTGAAGGTTGCCGAAGGCTCAATATATCCTTGATAAAGATAAAATACTGCTCCCGCCAATCCTGTGACTGCAGCTGAAATAATAAATATGTACAATTTTAATCTAAACACATTTACTCCCGAGCTTGCAGCAGCCCTCTCATTATCTCTTATAGCAGCAAGCCCAAGCCCGAGATTTGATCTCAATATAAACCTGACGATAAAGATCGAACCTATCCCAATGAGGAGGGCAAGCCAGTATATCTCTGCCATCGATACATCAGCAATCCCTTTGATCATATATCCTGCACCACCTCCATGCATTTCACCTCCAACAGGCTTCCAGAGATAAAAGATGATTCTAAGGGCTTCTGGAACAACCAGTGTCCCTATCGCAAAATAGATACCGCTTAGTCTGAAGACAGGGATGGATATAAGGATCGCAAATAAAGAAGCGATTATCCCCCCGAATATTAATCCCAATGACCAGGGTATACCTACCCATGTCCCGATGGTCATGGTATATCCAGAAAGTCCTAAGAAGGCGGGCTGACATAAGGATGTAAGACCTGAGTAGCCTGCAAGCAGATTCCACATATTTGCCATTGCAAGGTAGATAGAGAATAGGAAAATATATAACAGCCAGCTTTTGGATACGCCAAGTAGAGGAAGTAAACCAAGAATAATAAATAAGATTATGAGAATTGATCTTTTACGTAGGGCCTTTTTAGACACGCAATTCTCCTAACGACCAAATATACCCTGAGGCCTTATTGCCAATATGAAAAGAACGATTAAATAAAGGATCAACATCTGAGTTGCAGGTCCAAAGAAATAACCACCCAGTGTCTGTACCACTCCCAAGATCATTCCTCCAAGGAATGTTCCAAGCATACTCCCTAAACCGCCAATGATAACAGTCCCAAATGCAATGGTTAAAAAGGATATTCCAGAAGTTGGAGTGAAAGGAAATGTCATTCCAAGAAAAACCCCTGCAATTGCAGCTGATATCATTGCAATTGCGAATGCATAACCATAGATCATCTTCGTATTAATACCCATAAGTTGAGCTGCCCTTCTATCCTGGGAGGCTGCTGTAATAGCCCTGCCAATATATGTACGGGATAGAAATTCTCTGAGGGCAACCATGACCAGAATGCCAGCAATAAAATCGAGTAAATAGGATAGGGGAAACTGGAGATTGCCGATGTTGAAACTCTTTAAAGAATAAGTGGTTGTAATTCCTCTTGATAGAGGGCTCCATATAATTTGATTTGCATTCTGGATAACAAGTGAAATTCCAAATGCTATGATCAGTGGGGCTTCAGCCGATATTTTAAATGCACGATCCATCAGGTACCTCTGAATTCCAAATCCGATAGCAAACATTACGGGAACGGATATTATGAGCCCAACAATCGGATCAATTCCCAAAAAGGTCATAAGTGCATAAGCACCATAACTGCCAAGTATTACAAGGTCACCATGGGCAAGATTGATCAATCTCATTACACCAAAAACCAAAGAAAGCCCAAGCGCAATAAGTGCATATAGACCACCAAGAAGGATTCCCATTATGACTGGGGTAAGGATATCGGATGTGCCTAGCATGAGATTTTACCTCATATTCCAAAGTAAGCCTTTTTAACCTGTTCCTCTTCCCTAAGCTCTAAGGTTGTTCCACTTAGTGTTACACGACCCCTCTCAAGAATATATGCCCTATGAGCCTCTTGAAGTGATCTACGAACGTTTTGTTCGACAAATAGTATTGTAATCCCATCTTCTAAAATCTCCCTTAATGCCTTAAATAATTCATTAATAACAATTGGGGCAAGCCCGAGTGACATTTCATCTATTAACATAAGCTTAGGATCTGACATGAGGCCACGACCTATCACGAGCATCTGTTGTTCTCCACCACTCAGGGTCTTTGCTATCTGTTTTTTTCTTTCCTCAAGGATTGGGAAGTGTTCAAAAACCCTTTTAAGATTCTTCTCCCTCTTAGCCCGTGCCTTTCGATTATAAGAACCTATAATCAGGTTATCTAAAACAGTAAGCTCAGGGAATATGCATCTTCCTTCTGGAATTTGAGTGATTCCCAATTCAACTATTTGGTAAGGATCCAATCGGGTTATATCTTGCGATTCGAATTCTATTTTCCCCTTTGCAGGATGTAACAATCCTGATATCGTATCTAAGAGTGTAGACTTACCAGATGTGTTTGCTCCAATGAGGGCTACCATCTCGTGTCGTCTAACTTCTAATGAAACATCCCATAGGGCCTGAAATGTTCCATGGAATACATCTATGTTACTGACCTTTAAGATTATTTCTTTTACCATATGTTTTATGCACCAAAATATGCTTCGATCACCTTAGAATCATTCATAACTTCATAAGGATTTCCTTCAGCAATCTTTACACCCTTATCAATAACTACAATTCTATCAACTGCATTAACCATTACCTTCATAACATGTTCAACAATGAGAACTGTTATTCCCATCTTTCGTATCTCTTTTATTATTTCGAGTATCCTTGGAATCTCTGCCTCTGTAGACCCTGCTGCCACTTCATCAAGAAGAATCAATTCTGGTTTTCGAGCCAATGCCCTTGCAAGCTCAAGTCTCTTGAGAGAAACTATTGGGAGTTCCCCAGCAATCGAATCCTTTTTCTCCTCGAGATTAACAAGCTCGAAGATCTTTTCTTCTTCTTTATCGACAGCTTCCCTCTTGAGTCTTCTTCCGAATACTTCGGGAACACGTAAATTCTCTCTTACTGTAAGGCTAACAAAGGGTTGGGGGATCTGATAGGTCCTTGCAATTCCAAGACGACATATCTCATGGGTCGGACGATTTGTTATATCTATCCCCTTAAAGATAATCCTTCCCCCATCAGGCCGATATTCACCACCGATGATGTTTAGAAGGGTCGTCTTACCAGCACCATTTGGCCCCATGAGTCCAATTACCTCACAAGGATATACATCAAAACTCACATCCTTTAGGGCTACTACCCCACCAAAATGTTTGCTTATATTTTTTATTGAAAGAATAGGTTCAACCATATTGGAAAAATTATATTAAAGATAGAGCCCAAAACCTCAGTAAAATTGTGAGAAAGAGGTTTTGGGCTCTTTTAAGCCCTATTTATAAGGAATAGGAAATAGAGGTTTTGATGTTGCTGGTATAAAATCATGTTTTGAAAAGACAACCCTTAGCTCCCATTTTTGAGGAGTATCTGTCTTAAACCATTGACCAAAAACAAGCGGACCACGACTGAAATGATTCTCATCAAACTTCACCCTATGGGCAATGGTCATAAGATCTGTTTTTGAAAGGGCCTCGTTTACCTTTTCTGCCTCCAGGCTTCCAGCCCTCTGAATTGCATCTATAAGGACTTGAACAGAACGGTAACCAAGACCAATTCCTGGATTAAGAGGCTGGCCTGTCTCTTTTGTCCATCTCTCAGTAAGGGATTTTGGTGTAGTATCGCCAATGCCTGGAGAATCCTTAAAAGAAGGATCCCACCATACCTCTACACCTATACCCAGAGGAAGATCTCCACCCCATGCAATAACATCTGTATAAAAGAGAGGAGCCCTTCCTATGCAGACCATCTTCGGCTTAAATCCAAGGGCATGGGCTTGTTTCCATACCGCGCCGAAGAAAGGAGCAGGACAGTTTCCCCACAAGATTTCACATTTTGCATCTTTCCATTGTTTTATGACGGATGAAAAGTCAGTAGTCTCAAGGGGCATAAGACCAAGGTTCTTCTCAAGACCCAATACATTGTAGCCGAGCTTCTTAAGAGAAGGACCAAATAGCATATACCATCCTCTACCATCAGGTTCATCCGATGCTATTAATGCAACCTTCTTATTTGTCTGGCCTCCAAATTGTTCAAGCATTGCAACCCATGTGTCCATGATAGTGTAGCCACCCTTGTTATACCTGAAGTCACCCTCTTTTGCAGGTTCAACAATAGCAAATCCACCGCAGGCCCATGTATACTGCCATTTTGTTGGCGACTCTTGTCTCATCGCAAGCCATGGCTCTACCGGTCCACAGGATGTTACATAAGGAATCTTATACCGGTCACAAACCGTAGAGACACTGGCATGCATTGGAGGTGGTTCATCGCCAGAGATTATGAATTGAACCTTATCTTGATTGATAAGGCTTTCAGCAAGGGCCCCTGCTTTCTGTGGATCGCTCTCATTATTTACTATAACCAGTTTAATTGGCATTTTCTTTCCGCCAACATTTACACCACCCAACTTATTAATATCCTCGACAGCAGCTTTGATGCCGAAGACACCACCCTGACCAAATGATGCAAACATACCTGTCTGGGCATGTATAACCCCTACGCGAATTTCAGGCGGTGGTTTTGGTTTTCCACAACCCACTAACATAAATGATGCCGTGAATAATAAGATTAAAGAAAGTATAAATATTCTTCTCATCTCTACACCTCCTCGTAATTATTTTCTAAATGTAGATTTTTTATCATTTATAAATTATATTGTCAACTTATTTTGTTGAGTTGTAAGCCGCCTTCTTTTATCAGTTCATTGCGAGCACCCAGAGGGTGCGTGGCAATCCGATGAAGTCATTGCAAGCCCGAAGGGCGTGGCAATCTCATAGGTTTCTTACTTAGCTCAGAATTAAAATTTGGGAGAGATTGCTTCGGCTTCGCCTCGCAATGACAATCTGGGATCGCTCAATTTATATAAAATATATCCGCTCGAAGGCTTTTTCACCCCACCTGGTTTATTTTTTAAATAGTTTTTCAGAGCTTGGAAAAAAGCTCGCTCCTATTGACATTGAGTTTGATCTTACCTTAGAATAAAAAAGTTTTTATAAAAAAGTAAAGGGGTTTATCATGGTATTGGATCGTTTTTCTCTAAGCGGAAAGGTAGCACTGGTTACTGGAGGTCGCCGGGGGATTGGAAGGACTATTGCATTGGCTTATGCAGAGGCAGGAGCTGATATTGCCCTTTGTGATATTGTGCTGGAGGATGGTGCCTTAAAAGGTGTTGCCAAAGAGATTGAAAGTTTCGGAAGAAGAGCTATGATTCAACAAGCCGATACAAGCAAGAAAAAAGATGTAGAAATCCTTGTTGACAATGTAATAAAAGAATTTGGTGCGATAGATATCCTGGTCAATAATGCAGGGATTATTCTAAGATCGACTATTCTCGAAATGGATGAAAAGGATTGGGATAGACTTTTTGAAGTTGATCTTAAGGGTTATTTTTTATGTGCCCAGGCAGTAGGAAAGAGGATGATTGAACGAAGAGAGGGTGTAATCATCAATATTGCCTCTCAGTTTGCTTTTAAGGTTAGCCCAATGATGGGGCCATATGCAATTGTAAAGGCAGGGGTTGTTATGCTTACACGTGCACTTGCACAGGAGTTAGGTCCTTATGGGATAAGAGCAAATGCTATTGCTCCGTCAATGGTTCGAACAGAATTTAGCAGACAGAGCTGGAGTGATCCAGAAAATCTAAAGAAAATAGAGGCCTCTATACCAATTGGTAGAGTAGCAGAAACAGACGATCTTATTGGTGCAGCACTACTTTTAGCCTCGGATGCCGGGCGTTATATTACAGGTCATACCCTTGTTGTGGATGGTGGTATACTTGCCTAATATAAAATCTTAAAAGGAGGAGACAATGAAGCTTACAAAACTATTCATTCTATTATTTTTAATAATGGGATTTGCCACTAATGTAAATGCCCAGACAATCGGTATAATGACATCACCTCCAGGGACAACAACTTACTCTATGGGGGTTGCTATTGCAAAGGTTATACAGGAAAAAACCGATCTTAAAGCACGCGTTCAACCCCAGGCAGCCTCCCCCTTTTTGGCAGTTGATAGTGGAACTGCAGACTTTGGCATGTCAAACTGCTTTGATCTTACTTTTGCTGTTATGGGGGTCGATGAATACAAAGAATTGGGACCGCGAAAAAATCTCTGTCTTGCGGCAACACTTATGCCGTATAGGGTTGCTTTACATGTTCGTAAGGATTCTGATATTAAAACTATAAAAGACCTTAAAGGCAAACGAGTTGGAAGCGGGTTTCATGCCCAGAAGACCATTGGTCGAATCATTACTGCTCTGCTCGCCAATGGAGGACTTACTTATGATGATGTTAAACCAGTTCCTGCCCCAAATGTTGCAAGAAGTGCTGAAGACTTTTCAGCTGGAAAATCAGATGTCCTCTTTTTCGCACTTGGGGCTGCTATAGTTATGGAGGTAAGCAAAAAAGTCGGAGGATTAAGGGTTTTACCAATAGATACCTCACAAGAAGCTATTGCCAGAGTGGAGAAATTTCTTCCAGGGGCATATGTTAAGGATGTAAGTCCAGGACCAAATCTTGAAGGTATTACAGAACCAATAAAAGTTCTCCATTTTGATAATGTGCTATATACTAATAAAAATATCTCTGAAGAGATAATTTATAAAGTGGTCAAGGCTATATACGAAAACAAAAAAGAGCTTGTTTCTTCTTTTGGAGAATTTTCGATTTTTTTACCCGAACGTATGGCAACGCCTGTACAAAATGTTAATTTCCATCCGGGTGCGTTAAAATTTTATAAAGAGATAGGATTATTTCCTCCCAAAAAGTAATTGCTTGAGATATTTTATAATCCTATGCAGATTATTTTGGGTATCCTATCTTTTTTGCTCCCACTTGGAACAATTCTTTATGCAGCGGATCTGTTTCGAAAGTTTGGACTGATATTTTACCAGGAACAATTTGTCTCGGCAATGTTTGGACTTGCATCAGCGCTTGTATTCCTTGGCCTGCCCGAAATTAAGTCACATGAAAAAAGGAGGTCTTTATCAAAGTTTAATATATTGCTGGCAGTGCTTTCAATCGCAGGATGGGGATATGTTGCAATATACTATCCCATGCTTTCTGAACTTACAGCAACACCGCCACTGTTTGGTATCATTTTGGCTACCATGCTTATAGTCCTTCTACTTGAAGGATTAAGAAGGACAGCAGGATTAGCTATAACCTCTGTCGCATTAGGATTCATTGTGCTTGCTTTAGTGGGTCATTTACTGCCAGGTGAGCTTACAGGACGAAAACTATATATCGATCGCCTTCTTTATTACTTCGTATGGGATTCTACTGCTATATTGGGCACACCTTTAAAGATTGTTACAACTGTTGTTGTTACTTTTGTCCTTTTTGGACAAGCCCTTTTCCTTTCGGGAGGATCTTCCTTCTTTACTGATATCTCAAATGTTTTGATGGGTAAGTACCGTGGGGGACCAGCGAAGATCTCTATTGTTGCGTCATCCCTTTTTGGCACAATCTCAGGAAGTGCTGTGGCAAATGTAATCTCAACCGGTGTTGTAACCATTCCTCTTATGAAGGAGGCGGGTTATAGACCTCATATAGCTGGAGCTATTGAGGCTGTTGCATCTACGGGCGGACAACTTATGCCGCCTGTTATGGGTGTAACATCATTTGTAATGGCAGAGTTTCTTCAAGTACCATATGCCTCAGTAGCTATTGCTGCCATTTTACCATCCCTTATATATTATATCGCTCTTTTCGTAGAGGCTGATCTCGAAGCAGGCAGATATGGAATCGCAAGAGTTCCCAAAGATAAGATTCCTCCATCACTTCCTGTAATAAAGAATGGTATTCACTTTTCAGTCCCTTTCATCATCCTTATTACAACAATATTCTGGTTAAATTATCCACTTGAAGAATGTGGATTCTTAGCCTCAATATCTGTTGTTATTTTATCATTAGTAATTGGATACAAAGGTAAGAGATTGAACCTCAAAGGTCTTTTTCAGATCATGACAACAACAGGTAGGATTGTCCTTGATATGTTTATGATTGGTGCAGCAGCAGGCGTAGTGATTGGAGCTCTAAATATATCAGGCCTGGGCTTCGGATTGACACTTTCACTTATCCATATTGCGGGAGGCAATCTCTTTGTCCTTCTTATCCTTACTGCTATAGTCTCAATTATACTTGGTATGGGAATGCCTACTCTTCCTGTTTACATACTTCTTGCAACCCTGGTTGCACCTGCACTCATTGAGATGAAGATAGATCCTATGGCTGCCCACCTGTTTATACTCTACTATGGTATGATGTCAATGATTACTCCTCCGGTTGCTGTTGCTGCATTTGCAGCAGCTACACTCAGCGGGGCTGATGCTATGAGGACAGGATATGCTGCAATGAGGTTTGGATGGACGGCCTTTGTAGTACCATTCCTTTTTGTTTTCTCAAAAACCCTGCTCATGAAAGGAGGCCTTTTAAATATTTTAATTGATATTGCTACAGCAATATCTGGGATATGGTTTATTTCAGTAGCAATGATTGGATTCAGCGTAAGGGAAATAGGAATAATTAAACGAATAATATTTGCAATCGCAGGGTCATGCCTTCTTATTCCAATTGGTATCTTTAACGTGGCTCGATATATTAATATAGCTGGTGTATTTCTCG
>JBBIOI010000087.1:0-14385 GCA_037443425.1 Deltaproteobacteria bacterium | reverse complement strand
GCGATTGCTGATGGGATCTATAACCTCCTTTATCCGGATAAGACAGCATTGCGGGGAGTTAAACCAAACAACCTTGATGATTTTCAGCTCTGTTTTCACTTCGGATAAAAACTCAGGAAACTCCAAGTAATAACTTCTTGAAAGTTTTTTGTAGGTATAATATAATAAAAACCTAAAATTTCTAATTCCATAAGCAATATGAGGTAATAAAAATATATGGAGATTAGAAGAGATCTTTTATTTCGCGCATCGATGAAATATCTTGAACGAATGTCACTTAAAAATGGTGAAAATCTTCTTATTATCACTGAGCCACCATCTGATTGGCGAGTGGCAGAATCGCTTTTTGATGCCGCTTTACAAAAAGGTGTACGTCCCATCATAACTATGATTCCTTATCGAGGGGAACACAATGTGGATCCCCCTCTCACATTAGCCGCTTCTATGAAAACTGCAGATGCTGCAATTACGCTTATCCCCTATGAAAGCGCAGATTTTTATACTCGGCCTTTTCTTGAAATGCTCCAAAGCGGGACAAGGATGCTTGGTTTTCTTAGTGCTACTGCAGAAGATCTCATCAATCTTATTTATTACCACAATTTTATTGTTACAGACCGAATATGTGAGGTTTTAGAAGAAGTCATTTCAAAAGCTAAAAAGATCCGTATTACATCACCAAAAGGAACAGATCTTGAAGCTGAACTTGGAGGAAGACCTGTACAATCCAATCCAGGACGTGTGTCACAACCAGGGGATGAGGGATATCTTCCTCCTGGAGTTGTTGGACAGGCTCCAATTGAAGAGAGCTGGAATGGTAGAGCTGTTTTTGATGCCTTTGTTTATCCTGTAGGAGTTTTAAGGAATCCAATTTGTGTTGAAATCAGAGAAGGAAGAATTATCTCAATCTCTGGGGGTTATGAGGCAAAAATTTTTAAAGATTGGATGGAGAGCAGGAAAGATCCAAACATTTATTGGACCTGCCACTATGGCTTTGGGATTAATCCGAGACTGAAGCAACTCAGTGGTTTGAAATTTCTTGATGAACGAATGTACGGTCTCTTTGATATTGGGTTCGGTACAAACGATCTTCCATGTTTCAAGGGTAAAATTCGGGCCAATGGTCACACTGACGGTCTTATGACTAACGCATCTGTTTTCTATGACGGTGAATGTATTTTTGATCAAGGAACGTTCATACACCCTGAGATTCAATATTACGTCAAATCTCTTTAAGAAAACTTTTGAACAAGTAGGACCACATGTCTAAATATAATATCTTAATTACGGGCTGCACTGGCAATGTAGGAACATATGTAGCCCTTTTTTTAGCGCGTCTTGGGATTGCTCGATCTCTATATCTCGTCTCATCAGATGTAAAGAAGATTTCCACTATTTTACATAATACGCAAGTCGTCTCCCTCATGCATGGTTGCAACCTCGAGGTGTCAGGAATTGAATGCGACTTCCTAAATCCTGATAGGACAGCAGAACAATTGTTCCGAATTAAACCCTCTTTAATCATCCATTGTGCAGCCCTCTTATCCTTATATCCTTTTTTTCCGGCACTCAGAAAACGACAAAGGCGAATGAACTTTATAGCGGGTTTTTCGCATACTCTACCAAAGGATATTGCTTTACTATGGCCTTTTATGAAAGCAGTAAAAGAAGCTTGCCCAAGGGCGCTGGTTGTCAATCTGGCTGCTCCTGATACTGGAAATGCTATTCTTCACAGAGTTGGCCTTTCTCCAACTATTGGTGCAGGTACGATTGATTCAACCGTTCAGGGTATTCGTTTAGCTATAGCTAAAAGAATTAATGTTAACCCCAGAGAAATTGATATTCGAATGATTTGCCATCATGCTATAAGAAGATTTCCTCCTGAAGAGGTACCTTTCGTGCTCCGAGTATTTTATAATCACAAAGAAATTACATCAGAACTAAATGCTTTTGAACTAATTCGTGAAGCAGTAGATGTTTCTGGTGTTGAAACAATGTCAACACCTGTATCAAGTAATGCCCCTATTACAGCCGCTTCTGCTGTGGAAATCTCACGAGCTCTCCTGTCTGATAAGGAAATAATACGGCATGCACCAGGTTTAGATGGAAAGATTGGAGGCACCCCAGTGCGGCTCGGATCGGGGAGAGCCGAAATTGTATTACCAGAAGGCATTGGGTATGAAGAGGCAATCCGCATTAATGAAACCGGAATGAAGATGGATGGTGTGGCACAAATTGACCAAGACGGAACTGTTACTTTTACGGAAAGGGAACGATACTGGCTTCGTGAAGGATTAGGATTGGAATGGGAAAAAATGCGGCTTGAAGACTCTTACTCTATGGCAGAGGAACTTAAATTGGCTTATCAACGGCTCCAGAAAGAGGAAATATCCTGAAACAATTATAAGCAGGAAATGGAGGTATAAAACAGGATGAATCTTCTAAGGGGAGGATATCCGATTTATGGCATTTCATTAGGGATTATCATGCTTGACTGCAAATTTCCTAGGCCTATTGGAGACATTGGTAATGCCTTAACATTTCCATATCCCGTACATTATGAAGTCCTTGAAGGGATATCGTCATTCGACTTAATCTACGAAATGAAAGAAACAGCTATTAAATCTTTTATCGAGGCAGCAAAAAGACTGGAAAGAAAGGGAGTTCGATCTATTCTGACAAGTTGTGGACTCTTAATTCGCTACCAAAAGCTTTTATCAAAAGCTGTGAAAATACCAGTAGCAACCTCTTCATTGCTTCTTCTACCTTTTCTTACTATTTTGTTGCCGGTAGAGAAAAAGATAGGGTTGATTACTGCAGATGTTACTGCCCTTAATAATAAGGTACTGAAACAGGCAGGTATTATCCATTTTGATCGTATAGTCATCAAAGGAATGGAAGGATGCGACCATTTTAAAAAATCCATCATGGAACCTTCCCCCCTTTTTGAACTCAATACAAAAAGGATTTGCGAAGAAGTACTTTCGGTTGGAAGACAACTTATGTCAGAAGAGCAAGGAATTGGTGCTATTTTGTTAGAATGCACAAACCTGGCGCCATATAGTAGAGAACTGAGAAAGTTTCTGTCTATTCCTGTTTTTGATATAAACCAATTGGCTTATCTTATGCATTCGAGTGTATATGAGGGAAATTGTGCTGTAGGATAATTAAGGTCGCTTAAGAAATAAAAAACATAGCAAATTAATGAATAGGAGGAGTGAACCATGAAACTTAAGACAATCTTGATGACATTATTCTTAGGAGTTATATTTTCTTTCTTCCTTATTGTGATTGTTTTTGAAAGTGCAAAAGCTCAAACAAAATATGACAAGCTTGTTTTTGCAGCAGGGCCAGCCGGAGGAGCTTGGTATGGATTAGCTGGATCTGTAGCAGAATTGATAAAAACAAAGTTCCCTGGAATTGTGGTTACAGTTATGCCAGGGGGCGGAGTAGGAAACGTTCAACTGGTGGACAGCGGAAAAGCACAGCTAGGGCTCAGTATCTCTCATTTATATAAGTCGGCGCTGGAAGGTAAGGATCCTTACACCAGCCCGTTGAAGCGAGTGAGAGCTGTGTTAGAGGTAGGAACAAGTGACATGGCAATCTTTCTTGTTAAGAAAAACATTCCAATCGAGAGGATTATAGATATCAAGGAAAAGAAATTTCCTCTCCGTCTTACAACAACGTCAAAGGCCAGCACGCCTGCCCTCGGAGCTGAACGTCTTCTCCGGGAGTACGGTATAAGTTTTGATGACCTAAAAGCTTGGGGCGGTAGCGTAACATTCACTTCTTATACTGATGCAGCCTCTCTTATCAAAGACGGACATGCAGATGCTATTATTGCTACAACCGTACCTGCTATCGATGAGCTAACCCGGACTGTAGAGATGAAATGGCTGATACCAGAGGAAAGGGTAGTCGAATCGCTTGTAGCCAAATATGGCTACGCCAAGAACTTTGTCGAAGCTGATAAATACCGGTGGTCTCCAAAGGGAGGCTGGACTATTGGTGAACCTAACATAATCATTGCCCGTGAGGATGTGCCCGAAGACCTCATTTTTACCCTCACACAAGCGATATGTGAAAAGCCAGAGGTAATCCGCAACTGGGGCGCCCACCATGCACTTTTCGACCCAAAGAAAGCCTGGAAAAACGTAGGAGGCCCCCTTCATCCTGGAGCTGAAAGGTACTTCAAGGCAACAGGGAAGTGATTTGTCTTTAGTATGTGGGGGGATTGAATTTTGTCATTACTCATCGACCGTGACTACGCAAAAAATGTTCCATGCTCTGACGATGCGGGATGCTCCCACTCAGGTAAATACAAAGGAAGTTCCATACGGTTAGATCACGAAGAAGGTCAATGGGTTCAGCGGGATAATGTGGTAATCAATCTATTGGCAGTGGCCTTTTCGGGATTTCATCTCTATACAGGTATCTTTGGAGTTTTAGTCCCTACTCTTCAACGAACGATTCACCTCGTCTTTGCGATAGTGCTTGGTTTTCTGATTTATATGCCTTATAGGCAGGCTAAGGGTAGAATAGCCGCAGTTGTCGATGGAATCTTGGCTGTCACTTCATTGGTTATCTTTGGATATTTTGTCTGGAACCATCAATCCCTCTCTGAGTGGGTGACCTTTGTCACCCCCTTCAAATTGGAAGATTACTTGGTTGCTGTCTTGGCTACATTTCTCCTTCTTGAAGTTACCCGTCGATCTACCGGTCTCCCTTTGGTTCTTGTGGGTATAGCATTCCTTCTCTATGGTAGACTGGGTCCCTGGATGCCAAGTATCCTTAGACACACAGGGTTTAGTTGGGCAGAGATCATGGAGAGTATATATTTCGGATTAAATGGGGTATTTGGCATCCCCATCGGTGTTTCGGCCACCTACATTGTAGTATTTATCATTTTTGGTGCTTTTTTCGAGAAGGCAGGTGGTGGCCGAGCTATTATGAATTTCGGGAAGTATGTAGCCGGTCGGTTTCGGGGTGGACCAGCCAAGGTCGCTGTAGTCACAAGTTCACTATTCGGAACGTTCTCCGGAAGTGCCGTTGCCAATGTTTATGGTACCGGGACATTCACCATTCCTATGATGAAGCGGTTAGGTTATCCACCCGCATTCGCTGGTGCAGTTGAGGCCACCGCAAGTACTGGAGGTCAGATCATGCCACCCGTGATGGGGGCTGCTGCATTTGTTATGGCGGAATTCATTGGTGTTCCCTATGCTCATATTGCTGCTTCCGCAGCCATTCCTGCCATTCTCTATTATCTAGCAATCTTCATGGCGGTAGACCTAGAAGCAGCGCGTATTGGTCTAAAGTGTCTTCCTAAGGAGGAACTCCCCAAGGTAAAGGACCTGCTCTGTCAGATCCATTTAATGCTCCCACTCATTGTCTTAGTATGGACATTGGCAGTAGGTTTTAGTGCAATGAGGGCTGCAGTTTATGCAATTTTAACCACTATTGCTGTAAGCCTCTTTCGAAGGGAGAATCGCCTGACACCACATCGGATAATTGATGCCTTAGCTACTGCAGGAAAAAGGACTGTTATGATGGGAGTAGCCACAGCTGTCTCGGGAGTTGTTATCGGCATCGTTACTATTACGGGCATAGGTCTTAATTTTGTGGGAGTGGTTGTCGCTCTCTCAGCAGGAATTCCTATATTGAGCTTGCTGTTGGTAATGATTGCCACTTTTATTCTTGGCATGGGAGTTCCTACAACAGTTGCCTACATCATCGTCGCCGCTGTCGTGATCCCTGCCCTCAAATCTATGGGTTTTTCTGTCCTACCAGCCCACATGTTTGCATTTTACTTTTCCGTTATATCTATGATTACCCCTCCAGTTGCAGCCGCAGCCCTTGCAGCATCGCAGATAGCTGGTGCTGGCTTCTTCAGCACAGGGTTTTTAGCTTGCAAACTGGGGATCATGGCCTTCATTGTTCCTTTTATGTTTATCTATTCGCCTGAATTACTCCTGATAGGTTCCCCACTCGCAATCGTCTTGGCTGTAATCACAGCTAGTATAGGTGTGATATCGTTGAGTGTAGGGCTCTTCGGCTGGTTTCGAATAGAACTTACCATCATCCCACGGCTTTTCTTAATTGCTGGTGGGTTACTACTCATCAAACCAGGCTGGATCACAGATCTCATCGGTATGACACTTATTGTATCTGGTGCATTCATAGTACGACGCCGAGTAAAAAACCTTCTGCTCATAAAGCAAGTGGAGTCTTTGTCAAAAAATCCAAATGGTCAGGTATGAACTCGATGTGAATTTATTTAAATAATCTTAAATATTTGGTTTATTTTCATATCGTTAGCCCATCTCGCCTAATCTCATGCATAAATTGCCAGTTCATACACGCCTCTATAAACACTTTACAAGAACCAAGAAGAGAAAAAAACCCAACTATAAAGTATCATGGAAATTTATAAATGGGTTGATGAAAAAGGCACGATTCATTTCACTGAAGATCCTTCAACAATCCCAGAAATTTATAGAGAAAAAACTCAAACCAAAACTACAGAGGAGGATTCGATATCCTTTGAGGAGCAAATAAGGTTTAAGAAAAAAGAAGAGGCTGAACTCAGAGAGCGGCTTAAACGAGAAAAAAATGAAGCTGAAATAAGAAGATTGGAGGAGCAATTAAAAAATATATTGGAAGTTGTTGAAAGAAAAAATAAAGAAGTGGAAAGAAAAAAAGAAGAGGCAGACTTAGCATCATCTCCTGGTTATATACCATTTGAAAAATTTAAATACGTCCAAAAGGGAATGACTGAAGCTGAGGTTTTGAGTAGATTTGGCCATCCTACAAGGGTAGAGGAGGATGAGGTGAAGTCAAAGGGAACGATAACTGGAAACGTGAGCCTTGGTGGATCACTTAGTGCTAGGTATAAGGGAGATGCTTTTGTCGTAAAGAGATATTATTATATTGGAGACCCCTCTAAAGGGGAATAGACAAGAATTATTATATTCGAGAAAGGTAAGGTCAGTGACTATAAAACTATTTACCCCTAAACCAGATCCCGGAATAATAAAAGGAAGATGTTTGTTTGAAGTATATAAGACACTTAGTGTCAAACATTCTTTTCCTGACTGTGAAGCATTGAGGTGAGTTGGAAAGGGGAAGACCAAATCGGTTTAAAAAATTAGCGCCTAAAATTAATCTTTTTATAAATAGGTGGAAAAATTGAAATTATTAAAAGAAAAATAGCAATAACGAGTGTAACTGCAGATATTGGTCTAGTGAAAAAGTATATAAAGCTTCCATCTGAAATTAGTAGCGCTTGACGAAGATTCAGGTCAAACAAGGGTCCAAGGACGAATGCAAGTATGAGAGGGGCCCCTTCGTATTCAAATTTTCTAAAAAGGTAACCAAGGAATCCAAAAATAATCATTACCAATACATCGAAAATATCATTATTAATACTATAAACGCCTATTAAACAGAACAGAAGGATTAAAGGATAAAGGACTTTTTCGGGAATCCTCAAAATTTGAACCCACATAGGGATAAGGGGAAGGTTTAATATTAAAAGCATCGCATTTCCAATATACATGCTACTTATTACTCCCCAAAATAGATCAGGATGTTTTTGTAAAAGCATAGGACCCGGAGTTATCCCATGGATAAGTAGCGCTCCAAAAAGAACTGCCAATGAAGGAGTGGGTGGAATACCAAGTGTCAGTAGTGGTATAAAAGAGGATGAAGCTGCTGAATTGTTAGCAGACTCAGGAGAGGCTACTCCTTCAATCGCCCCTTTCCCAAACTTTTCAGGTTCTTTAGAAAATCTTTTTTCAACACCATAAGATAAAAAAGAAGCAAGCACAGGGCCACCCCCCGGTAAAAGTCCCAGAAAGAAACCAATGACTGTTCCTCTTAAAATAGCCCACTTCGCTAATATCCAATCTGATTTTGATGGGAATAGATTTTTTATTTTTGTTTTAATTACTTCACTTGAAACAATCTTTTCAATATTAATTAAAATCTCTCCAATCCCGAACAATCCCATTGCAACAGGTGCAATACTAATTCCGTTAAATAATTGTAAAATCCCAAAGGTTAACCTCGGAGTAGAATTAATGGTATCCAAACCAATATTACCTAAAATTAAACCAAAGCATGCCATCATAATTGCCCTTAGCTTTGATCCATGAGAAAGATAGGCTACAAAAGTTAATCCCAGAACAATTAAGGCAAAATATTCATGTGGGCCAAATTGTAGGGCAAAATGAGAAAGTGGTGTAGAAAGAGCCATAAGTCCTATAACTCCTATTGTTCCAGCAATAAATGATCCAAAAGCGGTAATTCCTAAAGCAGGCCCTGCTTTCCCTTTCAATGCCATTTGATGTCCATCAATACACGTGATCACTGAAGATGCTTCCCCCGGGACATTGACTAAAATCGATGTTGTAGAGCCCCCATATGATACCCCATAATAGATACCTGCTAACATAATAATAGCAGAGGTTGAGGGAACTTTTAGTGTAATTGGAAGAAGAATAGAAATTGCCCCAACTGGACCAATACCAGGTAATACCCCAACAAGTGTTCCAATAAGTGTTCCAAGAAGGCAAAATAATAAATTTTCAGGTTGAAGTGCTATCGAAAAGCCATAAATTAACAAATTGAGTGTATCCAAATAATTTCTCCCTTTAATGGGATATATTTTCTACCACCCCAATATACCCCTCGGAAATATGATTTGTAAAATAAAATGGAAAAATATATAACTTATTACTACAGTAATTATAGCACTTAAAATTGTAACCCAATATTTCATTTTCCCCATCCAAAATAAGAAGACCAATAATAAAAAAGTTGTTAAAACGAAACCCAATTTATCTAAAAATAGTGCATATAAAGAAATCATTATTATAATCAAAATAGCTCTATTCCATTTGACATCCTTCCATAAGTTTTTCAATACATTAGATTCATCTTTCTTAAAAACGCTTCGTATAATAAGAATTATTGAAAGGATTCCAAGGATAAAGCTTGACCAAAAGAATGTAAACCCTGATCCTGGGGCAGAAAAATTTCCAAATCCAAGTTCTAAAGATTTTATAAATACAAAAATTGAAATAGCAAGCCAAAAAAGACCACTTATAATATCGCGGAAGTTCATTTTCTAATTATCAATAACTCAAAGTTATTAATATGGTTGCGTAGCTGGTTCTTTTATTATATTAATATCTTTTAATAACTTTTCCATTCTAATCCATCTTTCCTTTAAATGATTTTCAAATTTTTTGCTGTCATAATAAACAGGATTAAGATAAAGGGTTTCCTGTGCTTTTTTGAATTCTACCGTTTCCATTCCTTTTGTAAAAGCTTCTTCCAACTTCTTAACCACTTCTGTTGGCATTCCTGCAGGCCCAACAATTGAATGCAAAGTATCATTTACAAAATCATAGCCAAGTTCTTTTAATGTAGGAATATTTGGAAAATCGATTAACCTTTTCTCCCCATGAGTTGCAAGGAGTCTTACAGCTCCCGAATGAACATGTGGTTGATAACCTATTCCAGCAGAACAAGCATCCACATGTCCTCCTAAAAGTGCTGTTAGTGCAGGTGCAGCACCTTTATATGGTACATGAACCCATTTTATATTTTCTTTACGTGCAATTACTTCCATGGCAACATGCATGCCTGTCCCAATACCTGCAGAACTATATTTTATTTTCCCGGGATTATTCTTTGCAAATTCTATAAATTCCTTAAAGGTTTTCCAAGGAGCATCATTCTTTACAAGAAGACCTGTATGTTCTGCAATACTATGGCCTATAATAGGAGTAAAACTTTTTAAAGGTTTGAAAGGAACCTTTTGCATGAGAGGAGTATCAATAATAGAAGGAGTTGGCGCACCACATAATGTATATCCATCTGGTTTTGCATTAGCTACAACAGCCAATGCAATAGTTCCACCACCACCACTTTTATTTTCAATAATAATTTGTTTACCAAGATACCTTTCAGCCCCAATCGATATAGCACGAGTAATAATATCAGTAGCAGCACCAGGAGCAAAAGCAACAATAATACTCACTGGTCTCTCTGGAAAGTCAGCATTTACTATCCTTATAGAGAATATTATACTAATTGATATTGACAATAGTAATACAATTAAGAATTTTAATTTAGATTTTCTTCTTATCATATCTAACCTCCTTATTTTGATTTAAAATCTTGTCCTTTAATTTGGAAAAATAAAATTGTCTGAATAAAAACGTTCAGGTTTAAATTTATATTTATGCATTGGTAAAGATTCAGTTCTAAGATTAATCTCTTCTCCCTTAAGATTTATAATTATATACTTTAACCAATTTTTATCATCCCGTTTGGGAAAATCTTCTCTATAATGGCCTGCCCGCGATTCCTTTCTCATCAATGAAGTCTTGAGATATAACTCAGTCATAAAGGCTATGCTTTTTACTTCATTTAGCTTCATTAAATAATGGGGGTCTTTAGCTACCATTTGTGGAATTAATTTTTCTTTTATTCTCTCCATTTTAATTAAGGCTTTATTTAAACTCCCTTCATGTTTTAATATTGATATATCGTATGGAAAAACAACTTCTTGAATCTCCCTCAGCACTTCTTTAGGTGGAATTCCTGTTTTTCCTAATGGCAGATATAAAGTTTTCTTTTTTTCTTCAATTTCTTCGGGATTTATCTGAATTTCTTTCTGTGTTTCAGCGGCAAATTTCCCGGCAGATTCACCTGCCATATATCCGGTTACAGCAGTAATACAAAGTGAAAGACCTCCTATATAAACCGCTGGGTCTACAACGCGTGCGCGACCTGCAACAAACAATCCTGGAATTGTAGTTTCACCCTGAATATTTGCTTTTATACCCCCTGTACTTCTCCTCATCTGGGCTGTCCATTCTATTTTCTCCTCAAAAAAATTTATTCCCAAACCTTTAAGCTTATTATAATTAAATTCTAACCATCCCTTCCCTTTTGGTGTTACCAGTTCACGGTCCTCGGGCTTCATGGATGTGCAATCTAAATAAAAAGGGGCTTTTCTTTCCCTAGCTTCAATCGCCATTGCCCTTGTAATATAATGGGGATCTGTATTTGCGCCCAAGATTGGAGAATACTTATCCATAAAAGACTCACCTTTTCTATTTATAAACTTAGCCCCTAAAGGAAGTAAATATGTTTGCCCTTCCCAAGCAAAAAGTTTTGGAACATTCCATACCCTTGCAAATTCACAATTGCTTACGTCAGCTCCTGCCTTTAAACCAAGATAAATACTATCACCTGCACATGTATTATGATGATAAGATGTCTTCCATCCACAATCACCAACTGCAAGGATTACAGCCCGAGATTTGAAAATATAAAATTCTCCACTTATTGAATGAAACCCTATTGCTCCTAAAATTTTATTCTCTTGTTTAATTAGATCTGTAATAAAAATCCTTCCCATTCTAATAATATTAAGTCGTTCCGATTCTTCAACAAGAACCCTTACCATGTTCTTTCCGCCTATCCCAAAAGGTTCCCCAATATAGCATTTGATGTGCTCAAGTCCACGCTGTGGGATTCCCTTTAATTTCTTATCGGATTCTTTAATAAATTTATAACCTAACTCTTGATATTCCATCATCCGATCGAAGGACTTTTTAAATACCTCCTCCCAAAATTCTTGATCACAAAATCCATCATAATAATATACTAAATCTTTGACAAATTCATCACTATTGTCTGGTGGAATAACGGCAACCATTGCTCCTCCGGAAAAGAAAGCCTGTCCTCCCCAATCTTTCGGGCCTTTATCCACTATGATGACCCTTTCAACAAACTTTCTTGCTCTATTTGCTGCCCATAACCCTGCTACTCCTCCACCAATAACGAGTATATCAGTCTCAACAAATCTTCCTAAACTTTTCAATTTTCCCATATATTAATCCTCTTTAAATGGTTGGTGGTAATTGTTCTTTAAATGGATGAACATCAATTGCACCTAATGGGCATTCAAGTTCACACTCAAAACATGTCATACAATCATCTGGGTAAGCTATATATGCTTTTGCACCACAAGTTATACATCGGCCCGCCTCATTCATTGCTTCTTCTTCACTAATCCCATTTTGAGTTTCTATCCTTTTTTTCCTTTCTATCCCTTTTATTTTTGTTTCTCTTATTCTAAAAATCTTTTCCTTTTCACAACTCTTTATAACCTCATTTTTTAGAAATCGATCTATAGATTGAGACGCTATTTTTGCTGAAGCAATCACGTTAACTAAGGGAGCTTTTCCAATTGCTAAAGTTCCACCTACAAAAATATAGGGTATATTTGTTTGAAATGTTATTGGATTAAATTCAAATATTTTTGAACTATTAACTATCTCTTTTAAAAGAGATGATATTTCACTTGCCTTCCCCCCAAAAGCTAAAAATATTACTTTATAACCACTGTCTTTTAAGTCGGTAAGATATATTTCACTGCCTACAGTAGTATTTACTTTAAATTCTACTCCCATCTCCCTTATATAATTAATTTGAGCCTCAAAAATATACCTTGGTACTTTAACTTCTGATATACTCGTTCTCAACATACCACCAATCTCTTTTTCTGATTCAAAAACCGTTACCTTGTAACCCATTCGTGTTAAAAAGTATGCTGCTGACAATCCAGCAGCACCCGACCCAACAACGGCTATTTCTCCTGAATGTAATCTTGGCCAAATGTCTGGCTTTTCATCCAACCAATAATCTGAAATAAAACGTTCAAGAAGTTTAATGTTTACAGCTTCGTCCACTTTTTTACGTAAACATTTACGTTCACAAGGATGAAAACAGATCCTACATGTAATTGCCGGAAACGGTAATGACTCTCTTACCAAATCAATGGCTTTTTTGAATTCTCCTTGTTTTAATAGGTATATATAACCACGTATATTTACTTTTGCTGGACATGCATACTGACAGGGTGGTATTTCTTTTACATAAACATTTAACCTCAGTGTATCTAAAGGACACCGCTCAACACATATTCCACACCCGATACATTTACTTGAATCAATATGGGTTATCATGGTTCTTTTCCCTAAGACTTAATAAGGTTGAGTTGCTGCTTCTTTTATAATCCCTATCTCTTTAAATAATTTTTCAGTTCTGAACCATTTATCTTTTAGATGCTGCTCATATTCTTTGCTTCTAAGAAGTATCGGGGTCAAATCAAGGCTTTCCATAGCCTTTTTAAATTCTATCGTTTCAGTTCCTTTAACAAATGCATCCTCTAATTTTTTTACTACTTCAACTGAAAGGCCTGCTGGGCCAAGGATAGAATGGTAAGTTTCACTGACAAATCCATATCCGAGCTCTTTTAGAGTAGGAACAGCAGGAAATTTTTGCATCCTTTCTCTTCCATGGGTTGCAAGAACTCTTAACTGTCCTGACTCAACAAATGGAATCCAACCTAACCCACTCGAACATGCATCCACATGTCCTCCCAATAAAGCGGTCCGAGAAGGAGCTGTCCCTTTATATGGGACATGAACCCATTTAATCTTTTCCTTATGTGCAATATATTCCATTGCTACATGCATTCCAGTACCAATTCCTGCTGAACTATATTTTATTTTTCCGGGGTTATTTTTTGCAAAATTTATAAACTCATTAAAGGTCTTCCATGGAGAATCACTTTTTACTAAAAGAGCTGAATTTTCCGAGGCAGCAAAAACAATGATAGGAGTAAAACTTTTTAAGGGTTTAAATGGAACAGCTTGCATAAGACATGTATCAACCACAGAAACATTTTGTGCTGCGCATAATGTATACCCATCAGGTTTCGCCGTAGCAATTACTGCTAATGCAACAGTACCCCCTCCGCCTCCTTTGTTTTCCACAATAATAGGTTGACCCAAAGCATCCTTCGCCCCTGATGACATTGCACGGACGATCACGTCAGTTGTTCCACCAGCTGCCATTCCTACTATAATTGTTATAGCCCTTTCAGGATAAGCGCACCATGAGATTCTTGTAAAAGATATTGTAGAAACTAAAAAAATAGAGATTAAACAAAATATTTTTAAATTTTTCCACCTCATAGAATTAATACCTCCTTTTTTATATTTTGACTTTACTAAATAATATTTAATTACTAAAAATTTCATTTGTCTTAAAAACTTCTTGGCCATGGTTTTAAACCTGGTCGATCAGGATATTTATCTGCAATCTCTTTCACCTTTGGATGATCTAATGCAACCAAATGACCTCGGTCGTGAATTAATTGATCCCCTACTCGCCACGTAGCTTTTCTTAGATCACCTGTTATATGCAACCAATATGGATATTCAGGAGATGGCCATGGGGCACCAATATGAAAATGTATATTACATGCATCCGAATGATCCACTATACGCTGAATCAAAG
>JBBIOI010000086.1:0-14633 GCA_037443425.1 Deltaproteobacteria bacterium | reverse complement strand
ATAATGAACTTGCACATTTCAGGAATAGAGAGATTGGCTTTGTTTTTCAATTTCATCATCTTCTTCCCGAATTTAATGCCCTTGAAAATGTTATGATGCCATGTCTTATTGCAGGCCACTCAAAAAAAGAGGCATTGGTCAAGGCTGAAGAGGTACTAATTTCTGTCGGATTGAAAGATAGAATCTTTCATAAACCGGGAGAACTCTCAGGTGGGGAACAGCAAAGGGTCGCTGTTGCACGGGCAATAGTCTTAGAACCAAAGATTCTACTCGCTGATGAACCAACTGGAAATCTTGACACAAAGACAGGTGAATCTGTATTTGAACTCCTCCATGAACTTAATAGAAAAAAAGGGGTTACCCTTATCGTGGTAACACACAACCTGAGACTGGCCCAGAGACTTAGCCGCCAGATTCAGCTCATAGATGGAAAGGCCATAGGTTAAATAAAAATAGGAGTTTTATAATATGTTTATTAAAAAAACCTTATTTACCATTCTTATTTTATTTATCCTTACAAATCCTGCTATAGGAGAAGAAGAGACAGTATATAGAATTACCATACTTGGAAATGTCAAAATAGAAGAGGGAGTAATAAAGGGAGTTATCAAGACTCAGGAAGGAATGCCTCTTTCACTCGAACAGGTTAAAGAAGACATAAAATCCATCTTTAACCTCGGTTACTTTTCAGATGTGCAGGTTGATATTAAATCAACCCCTCGGGGCAAAGAAGTAATATATATTGTGATGGAAAAACCATCTATCAAAGAGATTAATATCATTGGAGCTGAAAAGGTTAAAATTGATGATATAAAAGAGAAAATCACACTTAAAACAAGAACCATACTTAATCTCGAAAAAGTAAAAGAGAATGCCGAACAGATAAGAAAACTCTACTTTTCAAAAGGCTATTATGGGGTGCGAGTCGAATACAGTATAGATTATCTTGATACTAACGAAGCGATTGTAAACTTTAAGATTTCAGAAGGGCCGAAAGGAAGGATAAAGAAGATTATCTTCAAGGGAAATAAAAATATAAAATCCTCTGATTTAAAGAAGGCTATGATGACAAAACAGTGGAATATCTTCTCTATCCTTACAAAGACAGGCATACTTGATGAAGATATATTAAAAAATGATATCCAACTTTTGAGTGCCTATTATTATGATCACGGTTTTCTTGACGTTAAGATATCTGAACCAAAAATAAATCTTAAAGACCCGAGAAGGATTGAAATAGAAATTGAGATCGATGAGGGAAGGCAATATAGGATTGGAGATATAGATTTCAAAGGTGATGTCCTTACAACCAAAGAGGACCTTTTTAAGGTATTAAAGATCAAAAGGGGCGATATATATAGAACATCTGTCATCAGGGAGGAGATAAATAAATTAACAGAGATATTCGCAAATAAAGGCTATGCATATGTAGAGATAACACCTGAGACGTTAACAGATTCAAAAAATCTAAGAGTCAATATAACTTTTGATATTGAGAAAAAGAAACAGGTGTATTTTGAAAAGATTCAGATTACAGGAAATACAAAAACACGTGATAAGGTTGTGCGCCGTGAGCTACAGGTCTCTGAAGGAGAACTTTATCAGGCCACAGGCCTAAAAAGAAGTCAGGAAAGACTTAAAAGGACAGGCTTCTTTAAAGAGGTTGATTTCTCTACGAGCAGGGGAAGTTCAGATGAGAAACTAAATCTTGATATTAAGGTTGAAGAAGCACCTACAGGGGCTCTCAGTGTTGGTATTGGATATAGTTCTGTTGAAAAGGTTATAGGTTCAGCATCCATTTCAGACCGAAATCTTTTTGGAATGGGTTATCATGGAGTATTTAAATTCAATCTGGGAGCTGACCTTAGAGAATTCAAACTAAGCTTCACAGACCCTTACTTTCTTGGTTATCCTTTTGCCCTTGGAACAGATCTTTATAATGAAAAAAGGGAATTTGATACCTATTCATCAAAGATTAAGGGAGGAGATTTAAGATTTGGTAAGGAGATTACTGACCGATTCCGTCTTGATATCATGTATAAACTCGAAACCATTAATATTTATGAGGTAGCTATAGATGCATCAAGATTTATTAAAGAACAGGAAGGTAAAAAGACAACAAGTGCAATATCTTTTACGCCTTCATATGACTCAAGGGATGACTATTTTAATCCTACGCGAGGCGGTAGACACAGCATAACACTACAGTATGCCGGAGGCGTGCTGGGATTTGATAATGAGTATGTAAAGGTTTCTGGTGAGACTTCATGGTATTTTTCACTTCCTTTAAATCTGATTTTAAACCTAAGGGGGAAGGCAGGTTTTATTGAACCTTATGGTGGTAAGAAGGCGCCAATCTATGAAAAATTCTTTGTAGGTGGTATGTATACGATCAGGGGATTTGAATTTGGTACGGCCGGCCCCCTGGATGAAAACCGTGAACCACTCGGGGCTCGAAAGATGTTAGTTTTCAACTCTGAATTACAATTTCCGCTTAGCCGAGAGATAGGTCTTAGGGCTGCTATCTTCTGGGATATTGGTAAAGGGTTTGACAAATGGAAAGACATATCACCCTTAAAAACCGGCGCTGGTGTCGGTTTACGTTGGTTTTCTCCACTGGGTCCTATTCATATAGATATGGGATACAACCTTAATCCAAAACCAGGAGAAAAAAGAAGGGTAATTGACTTTACATTTGGTACTGTATTTTAATTAACGAAACAGGAGGTATTAATAAAATGTTTTCAAAAAAGATTGTATTGGTCCTTGGTATGGTATTATTATTAGGATGGTTAAAATCCATCTGGGCCTCCGAGCTAAAGATTGCCTGCATTGACATACAGAGAGCTGTAAATGAGTGCAATGCAGGAAAGGAGGCTAAAAAGATTATTGCAAAAGAGATTGAAAAGTTTCAACGTATTTATGGAGAAAAGCAGAAAGAGCTTCAAGCAATGAAAGAGTCTCTTGACAAACAAACCTTAATGTTAACTCCTGAGGCAAGAACTGCTAAGGAGAAGGAGCTTCAAGCTAAAAGCAGGGAATTTCAGAGATGGATCGAGGATACTCAGAACGAGATAAGACAGAAGGGGATGGAGATGGAACGAAATATCTCGATTGGTCTTCAGAAGTTGATACAGAAGGTGGGTGCAGAAGAGGGTTATACACTCATTCTCGAGAAGAACGAAAATATCGTCCTTTTTTCCTCAAGGGCAATTGACATAACTGATAAAGTCATTAAACTCTTTGATGCACAGAAGAAATGATAAAAGAGGCGATAAATGATGAAAAAGAGACTAAAAGAATTGGCAGAACTTGTTGGAGGAACAATCATTGGTGATGAGGAGATAGAAATCTCCTCTGTATCCTCTATCGATGATGCAAAGCCAGGGGATATAACATTTATTGCACATCCAAAATACCTTTCTAAGCTTGAAAAGATTGAGGCCTCTGCCATCATTGTTTCAAAAAGTTTTAATATTCAAAGTTCTAAAAAACCCCTTCTCATCGTAGATAATCCATATCTGGCTTTTGCGATGATATTATCATATTTTTCGAAAAAGACCTTTGAACCAAAAGGAGTAGACTCAAATGCCTGGGTAAGTAGTTCTGCTCAACTGGGTAAGGATATCTCAATCTATCCATTTACATATATTGGTGAGCGTTGTAAAATTGGTGATCGGGTTACGATATATCCAGGTGTCTATGTGGGTGAGGATTCATCAATCGGGGAGGATTCTATTATATATTCAAACGTATCTATATATCCTGGTACAGTTATAGGTAAAAGGGTTATACTTCATAGCGGAGTTGTGGTTGGAAGTGATGGATTTGGTTATATAAAGGATGGAAAAAGGAATGTAAAAATACCACAGGTTGGATGTGTTGTAATTGAGGATGATGTTGAAATCGGTGCAAATACAACGATCGACCGTGCAACACTGGGTAAGACTATTATTCGAAGAGGTGTAAAGATCGACAATCTCGTCCAGGTTGCCCACAATGTTTCTATTGGAGAGGACTCGATCATAATTGCCCAGGTGGGAATAGCAGGCTCTACAAAGATTGGAAACAATGTGGTTCTGGCTGGACAGGTTGGGGTCTCTGATCATGTTGAAATAGGGGATAACGTTAAGGTGGCTGCAAAATCAGGTATTGTGCATGATTTGGAGTCCAATCGAGAGTATTCAGGTGCACCAGCCATCCCTCATAAGGAATTTCTTAAGGTAAGCATGATCTTTACAAAACTTCCGGAGATGAGAAGAACACTTATGGAGATTGAGAGACGCGTTAAAAAGATCGAAGAAATAATCTCTCTTAAAGGGAAGGAGAGTTAAATGATCGAGATAAAAGAAATCCTAAATATGTTACCTCACAGTTATCCTTTTTTATTAGTTGATAGGATCATAGAGATGGAGCCTGGAAAAAGGGTTGTTGGAATAAAAAATGTTACCTATAATGAACCCTTTTTCCCAGGACACTTTCCTGGAAGGCCTATCATGCCAGGCGTACTGATTGTTGAGTCAATGGCCCAGGCAGCAGGGGTGCTTGTCTTTAATTCACTTCCAATGGAAGACCATAAGAAACCTGTCTATTTTTTAGGAATTGATAATGTCCGATTTCGAAAACCTGTAATCCCTGGGGATCAACTGCGTCTGGAATTGGAGATTACACGACATAGACAATCCATATGGGGATTTAAAGGAAGGGCATTTGTAGATGGAAAACTTGTAGCTGAGGCTGACCTTCTTGCTATGATAGGGGAGGAGAAATGATACATCCAAATGCAATTATTGATCCAAGGGCTGAGATTGGTGAAGGGGTTGAGATTGGACCATATACTATTATAGAGCAGGATGTAGTTATCGGCCAGGGAACCAAGATCGGACCTCACGTGATTATTAGAGAAGGAACCCGCATTGGAGAAAGATGCCATATATATCAATTTGCATCTATAGGAGAAGCCCCCCAGGCCCTTGCTTATCAAGGCGAAAAAACTAATTTAATTATTGGCGATCATAATATCATTAGAGAATTTGTAACCCTCCATAGGGGTACTTTAAAAGGTGGAGGTAAAACGGTTATCGGGAATAATAATTATTTTATGGCATACTCTCATGTGGCTCACGATTGTGTCATAGGCAACCAGGTAATCCTCGCAAATGGTGCAACCCTTGCAGGACATATATTAATTGAAGACTATGCAATAATAGGTGGGCTCTCGGCCATTCATCAGTTCTGTCGGGTTGGAACCCACGCCTTTATAAGTGGTCTTACAGGTGTTACATTGGATATTCCTCCATATATGCTGGCCTCTGGAAATCGTGCCAAACTTTATGGCCTAAATTCTGTAGGATTAAAGAGACATAAATTCCCTGAAGAAACCATAAAGGCACTAAAAAAGGCCTATCGAATAATATTTAGATCGGGTTTGACTCTGGATAATGCAATTAAGAGGATTCAAGAAGATGAAATATACCAAAAGCCAGAAGTCCAGCATCTCCTAAATTTTATTCAACATTCAAAGAGAGGTATCAGTCGTTAAAGTGAAAAGGATCAAGGTTGGTGTGGTTGGTGTGGGTTATTTTGGCCAATTCCACGTAGAAAAGTATGCCCACATGGAAGGCGTCGAATTGGTGGGAGTTGCAGATGTAAATATAGATCGAGCAAGGCAGATAGCAAAAAAATATAATACCCTGTATTTTTCTAATCATTCAGAACTCTTAAAAAGGATAGATGCTGTAAGCATTGCAGTCCCAACCCCTCTCCATTATCCTATAGCTAAGGACTTTTTTCTTCACGGGGTTGATGTCCTCTTAGAAAAGCCTATTGCAACAACACTTGAGGAGGCAGAAGAACTTATAAGTCTTTCGGAATCAATGGGCCTTGTATTTCAGATTGGTCATTTGGAAAGATTTAACGAGGCCTATCTTTCGGTTCAAGCTAATATTCATAAACCCCTTTTTATTCAATGCCAAAGGTTTAGTCCTTTCCCTGGAAGAGAGATGGACATTGATGTTGTCCTGGATTTAATGATTCATGATATAGATATTATATTAAGCCTCGTAAAATCTGAAATCGTCAAACTCGAGGGATGGGGGATACCGGTTCTAACATCACACTTAGATATCGCCAGTTGTCAAATTGAGTTTAAAAACGGTTGTATTGTAAACTTAATGGCAAACAGGGTTTTTAACGAGAAGATAAGAAAGACCTGGATCTTCCAAGACGATAGTACAATATTTATCGATTATCTTTCCCAAAAGGCATCTTTCATAAAAAAGGATGAAAAAATCAATAATCTCATAATAAAAGAGTTTGATACAAAAAAGAGAGACCTGCTTGAGGCAGAGATTTCCTCTTTTATCCAGAGCGTAAGGACTCGTAAAAATATCTCTGTCACGGGATACGAAGGCAAAAAGGCTTTGGAGATTTCACTGAAACTTATAGAAGAGATAAGTCAAAGGACAGGCAAAGATTGATGGAGAAAAAGGTTCTACTCGTCACTGGAGAGTCATCAGGTGATCTTTATGGGGCTCATCTAATTAAGGCTATTCATCGTCTTGATCCAGATATAAAATTCTTTGGTATAGGTGGAGATTGTTTAAAAGAAGCAGGAATGGAGATACTCTTTCACTCAAAATTTCTCTCGGTTGTTGGGATTACAGAGGTTATTTTTAAAATCTCAAATATTCTGAAGGCTATGAAAATTCTTAAAAAGTTGCTCGATAAAGAAAGACCCAATCTTGTAATACTCATAGATTTTCCTGACTTTAACCTCATATTTGCAAAATCTGTAAAAAAAAAGGGGATACCTGTTGTCTATTATATAAGCCCCCAGATATGGGCGTGGAGGCCTAAAAGGCTTCGGATAATTGCTCAAAGGGTAAATAAGATGATTGTCTTTTTACCTTTTGAGGTATCACTTTATGAATCTGCTGGGGTGGATGTAAAATGGATCGGCCATCCATTGCTTGATCTTGTAAAACCTGCCTTTTCAAAGGAGATAGCATTCCAAAAATTTGACCTCGACCCTGAAAAGACTACGATTGGTCTTCTGCCTGGAAGTCGAGACCATGAGGTAAAAAAACACATCCCAGCCATGATCGGTGCTTCCCAGATACTTCTATCCGAGATACCAGATATTCAATTCGTTATCCCTCTTGCATCTGGTATCTCAAGATCTTTGATCTTGCCTTATCTTAACAGCAGCAATATCCCTATTAGATTAATAGAAGGCTTTACATACGATATAATGAATATCTCAGATTTACTTATCACTGCTTCAGGAACAGCCACACTTGAAGGCGCCATACTCGGAAAGCCTATGGTGATTATTTATAAAGTTTCATTATTATCCTATATTATTGGCAGACTAATGATTAAAGTGGATAAAATTGGTCTTGTCAATCTTGTCTCTGGAAAAAAGATTGTCCCTGAATTAATCCAGAATGATGTAACCCCTTATCGCATAGCCAAAGAGGCACTCTTAATCTTGAAAAACCCTCATATATATCAGCAGATGAAGGATGAGGTCTCTAAGGTTCGTTTAAGCCTTGGAGAGCCAGGGGCGTCAGAGCGTGCTGCAAAGATAATCACATCTTTGCTACACTGAAGAAAAATATGGTAAATTAAATAAAAAACGGCATTCTGGTTTATATGAAAATATCCACTTACCGTAGACTACTTGAACTTGTTAAACCATATTGGAAAAAACTATCTCTTGCAATGGTCTTTATGATCTTTGTCTCACTATTAACCGCTGCCCAGGCCTTTCTTGTAAAGCCAGCGCTTGATGACGTCTTTCTAAAAAAAGACCCTAAGATGCTAATCCTTCTTCCAATAGCCATCATCATACTATTCTTGCTAAAAGGCCTCTTTGATTATGGTCAAACATATCTAATGAATTACGTTGGACTTAAAATCGTATCAGACATGAGGGAGAAACTTTATAACCATATACAGAATCTCTCCTTATCTTTCTTTACAGAAACCCCAACAGGTGTTCTTATATCAAGGATTACAAACGATGTAAATCTGATACAGGGGTCAGTATCAAATGCCCTCACAGGACTTATTAAAGATACATTTACAATATTTGCTCTAACTGGGGTTGTATTCTATAGAAACTGGAAGCTTGCTATAATTGCTTGTCTAATCTTTCCTTTAGCAATAATCCCAATTAAAGAATTCGGGAAAAGGCTGAGAAAGTTTAGCCGTAAGAGCCAGCAGAGAATGGGTTCTCTAACCTCCTTTCTCCATGAAACAATCGTTGGAAATAGAATTGTAAAGGCATTCAATATGGAGGAATATGAGAAACAAAGATTTGCCCAGGAAAATGAGAAGTTTTTTAAGACTGTTCTAAAAAGGGTCAAGATAAGGGCTATCTCCCATCCAATCATGGAACTCCTCGGTGGAATTGGGGTTGCAGCTATCATCTGGGTGGGTGGTTATAGTGTGATTCGAGGTGATTCGACACCAGGAACATTCTTCTCATTTTTAACTGCGCTTCTTATGCTTTATGCACCCATACGGGATCTTAGCAAAGTTAATCTTGAGGTTCAGGAGGGACTTGCAGCAGCAAGCCGTGTATATGAGATTCTTGATAAACAATCCGATATTAAAGAAGATGAAGATGCTATTCCACTTCCACCTATTTCGAAAGGCATAGAGTTTCGAAATGTCTCATTCAGATATGGAAAAGAAACTGTATTAAATAATATCTCTTTATATGTACCCGTTGGAGAAATATTGGCAATTGTAGGTATGAGTGGTGCAGGAAAGACCTCTCTTGTGAATCTTCTCCCTCGTTTCTATGATGTTGAACAAGGCCAGATATTAATAGATGGGATTGATATCAGAAAGGTTACTTTAAAATCTTTAAGGGACCAGATCGGCCTTGTAACACAACAGACCATCCTCTTTAATGATACTGTCCGAAACAACATCTCCTATGGAAGCCCTAAACGTTCGGATGAAGAGATTATCGAAGCTGCAAAGGCAGCCAATGCACATGAGTTCATACTCAGATTACCAGATGGCTACAACACAATCATAGGTGAACAGGGGGTTAAACTTTCAGGAGGAGAACGTCAGCGTATATCCATTGCAAGAGCTATCCTAAAGGATGCACCAATTTTGATTTTGGATGAGGCAACCTCATCACTTGATTCTGAATCTGAGCAGGAGGTTCAAAATGCCCTTGGAAGACTGATGAAGGGTAGAACCGTCTTTGTTATTGCTCATAGGCTTTCAACAATTAGAAATGCTAATCGCATCATTGTCCTTTCAGAAGGAAGAATCGTTGAACAAGGAACTCATGATGAACTTATGGCATTAAATGGAGAATATCGCCGACTATATGAGCTTCAGTTCAAAGATAATGGAATGGAGAACCAGAAAAGTTATAAAAGATTAAAAAAGGTTTATTAATCAAAAGTTATGATAAAAAATATTAAGAAAAAACTTATATCCTTTATTGGTCCCTTTTTTGCCTATTGGACTATAAAGATCCTCGGAAAAACAATCCGATTCGAGGAAGTAAATCCCGAGATTCCAAAGTCTATCTGGATGAGTGGCAACCCCGCCATCGGTGCATTCTGGCATGGAAGACTATTAATGATGCCATTTGCATATAAAGGAAAGAGGTTAAGCTTCTTAGTCTCTCCTCACAGGGATGGACAGATCGTCGGGAAGGCACTTATCCGATTTGGATTTATCCCTATTTTAGGCTCAAGCGATAAACAGGGCTCTTCTGCCTTAAATGAGATGGTAAATGCTATAGAAAATGGTTCTGATATCGCTATCGTCCCGGATGGTCCTAAGGGACCACGTTACCGTGTCAAATTTGGTGTTATAGAATTGGCAAGACGTACTGGAAGACCAATCGTCCCTGTTACTTTCGGTTCATCAAAAAAAAAGATTTTTAATTCATGGGATCAATTTCTTCTCCCTTATCCATTTTCAAAAGGAGTTTTCATATGGGGAGAACCAATCTATGTTGATAAAGATGGGGATAGATCGTATCTTGAAGAAAAAAGACTTCTTCTCGAAAAGAGACTCAATGAACTGACAGAGATGGCTGACAACTACTTCACAAGATGCAGGCAGAACAGTAAAAATCGATGATATATTTCACTTATAATTTAGTTTTGACATTCATTTTAACAATCTACGTTTCGTATCTTTTAATTCGTGCCCTTATCCAAAAAGATTTTAGAACTGAATTATTAGAAAGGATAGGATACTTTCCTTACGTATCATCGAAGAGAACCATATGGTTACACGCAGCATCGGTTGGAGAGATCTCCTGTTCAATCCCTCTCTTAAAAAAAATAAAAGAAGAATTTCCAGCAAATGATATTATTATAACCACAATGACCCGTAGCGGTAATGAAACTGCAAAAAAATCTTTTCCAGAGGCAAAAAAAATCCTTTTCTTTCCAATAGATCATCCATTTTTTTTGAATAATGTGATAAAAAAGATAAAGCCAGCACTTCTTTTGATTGCTGAAACAGAACTTTGGCCGAACCTTATTATGTCTTGCCGAAGGCTTAAGATTCCTATAATAATTTTTAATGGAAGAATCTCCAAAAAATCTTTTCCCCGCTATAATCTCTTTAAATCCTTCTTTAAAAGCTTACTAAACCAAAACATCCTGTTCCTTATGCAAACCGAGGAAGATAGAGACCGAATTTTATCGATTGGAGCCCCACTTGAAAGGACAAAGGTAATGGGAAATCTCAAATTTGATATAACCCCTTCACCCTCTTGGGAAGAAAGAAGAATTGAATTCTCAAAACTCTTAATGATAGATGAAAGAGACCTTATTCTTATTGCTGGGTCTACCCACTCAGGAGAAGAAGAAGTCATTTTGGAAATCTATAAAAGATTGAAAAATTTATTCCCCAACCTTATTCTAATATTGGCACCTCGACATATTTCGAGGATTGCTGAAGTAGAGGAGATTTTAAAGAAGAAATCCATATCCTGGATAAAAAGGACATCACTTCAAACAAATATCTTTGAAAGGAATCCTCACGATGTCATCCTTATTGATACGATTGGTGAGCTAATGAATCTTTATAGCCTTGCCTCCCTTGCATTTATTGGAGGAAGCCTCGTGCCTGTGGGCGGCCATAATCCTATTGAGCCACTCCTATTTAAAAAATGTGTTCTTTTTGGTCCCCATATGTTTAACTTCAAAGAAATCTCAGGATTGCTTATCAAAGAGGGTGGAGCAATAATGGTAAAGGATGATAAAGAGCTTTATCATCAATTAATGAATCTTCTCTCTGATGAAACTCTTAGAAATCAGATTGGTGAGAGGGGTTATAAGATTATAGAAAATAATCGTGGAGCTAAAGAGAGGATATTTGAGGAGATAAAAAATCTCCTCTTTAATCTCTCTTTTTAAAAAGATTTTATGATTGGATATTTCGAAAAGCTACTATACAAAAAAGAAAAAACATTTTCTGAAAGAATATTCTTATTCCCGTTATATCTCATCTCTATATTATTTGGGATTATCATAAGAGTGAGGGTGATTCTTTATTACCTCGGAATCTTTAAGAAAAGATACCTTCCCTGTCCTGTGATTAGTGTTGGTAATCTTACATTGGGTGGTACAGGTAAGACCCCCTTAGTAATTTACCTGGCCAAAGGACTGAAGGAGAGAGGACTCTCTGTTGCTATTTTAACAAGGGGTTATAAAGGAAAGATGAAGGAAGGTCTTTTGATAAAAGATACCCAAAATATTTCACCAAAAATCTTAGGTGATGAGCCATCCCTTCTGATTAAAACCCTTGATGAAATCCCGGTCATTATTGGAAGCAATCGATTTAGAAATGCACAAGTTGCCCTGAAGAAATTTCCCATAGCAGGTTTTTTACTTGATGATGGCTTTCAACATTTAAAGCTTCATAGGGATATTGATATCCTTCTTATTGACTCACAGATTGGATTTGGAGATAAAAATATCTTCCCAAGAGGAATCCTCAGGGAACCAGTTTCACATCTTCGAAGGGCTGATATTTATCTAATTACAAAAATTATTAACAAGGATACATCAAGACTCATTGAGGATGAGATTTTAAGATTAAAACCTTTCTCTATAATCTTTCATAGCAATTATGAACCATTATTCCTGATTAATCGTAAAGAGGAAATAAATGATATTGAATCATTTTATGGCAAGAATGTTATGGCCCTTTCCAGTATCGGTAATCCTTATTATTTTTCACATCTCTTGAAAGAATGTGGGATGATTGTTGCCAATGAGATAACCTTTCCAGATCATCATTACTACACTGATAGAGATTTGACTTTTATTAAAGAAAAGGTTAAACAGGTTGATTGTATTGTTACAACTGAAAAGGATATGGTAAAATTAAACTGTTTAGATATTGAGCAGCTTCCCATATATGCCCTGCGCGTTGAAATGAGGATATGGGAAGAGGAAGATTTTTATAATAAGATCTGGGAAATTTTTAAATCAAAAAAATCTCGAGAAGGGTTTAAACAATGGCAGAGTTTATAAAGATCTTTGATACAACTTTGAGGGATGGTGAACAATCTCCAGGCGCCTCAATGAATTTAGCAGAAAAGATAAGGATTGCCGAACAACTTGAAAAACTAAATGTTGATATAATTGAGGCAGGTTTCCCGATATCTTCAGAAGGAGATTTCGAGGCAGTAAAGGCTATTGCCAAAAAGATAAAAAAGGCAGAGGTGGCAGCCCTTGCTCGAACAAACCCAAAAGATATTGATAGGGCCTGGGAGGCCGTAAAAGAGGCCAAATCACCAAGGCTTCACGTATTTGTATCAACCTCGGATATCCATCTTAAGTACCAGTTAAAGAAGTCTCGGGAGGAAATAATTCGAATTGCTACGCGCTCTGTTGAAAGGGCAAAGCGCTATACCCCAAATGTTGAATTTTCAGCAATGGATGCCACCCGAAGTGATATCGAATTTCTTGTAGCTGTTTGTGAAGCAGCAATTCGTGCAGGTGCAACCACAATAAATATCCCGGACACGGTTGGTTATGCTATTCCATCTGAATTTGGGTCCCTTATAAATACCCTTATGAAAAGGATCCGTGGTATAGAAAAGGTAACGCTAAGTGTCCATTGTCATAACGATCTTGGATTGGCTGTTGCAAATTCGATTGCTGCAATACAGAATGGTGCAAGGCAGGTCGAGTGTACAACAAATGGCATTGGTGAAAGGGCAGGCAATGCATCTCTTGAAGAGATTGTTATGGCAATTCGGACCCGCAGAGACCTCCTTAATTTTCAAACACGGGTAATTCCACAACATCTTTATACAACGAGCCGTTTAGTCTCAAAGATTACTGGTATGTTGGTTCAGCCAAATAAAGCCATTGTAGGGGCAAATGCCTTTGCCCATCATTCAGGTATCCATCAGGATGGGGTCTTAAAAGAGAAACTAACATATGAGATAATGACTCCAGAAACTGTTGGAATCCCGAAGAGCTCACTTGTTTTGGGTAAACTCTCAGGACGTCATGCATTTCGAGAGAGATTAAAAGAGCTCGGCTATAACCTCTCTGAAAATGAGTTTGAAATTGCATTCAGAAGGTTTAAGAGTCTTGCTGACAAAAAGAGGGAAATCTACGATGAAGATATTGAATCTATTGTCATAGAAGAGGTACTAAGAGTTCCACATCGTTTTAAATTGATCTATCTTAATGTGGTATCTGGAAATATGACTGTCCCAACAGCAACTGTCCAAATGGAAGTGGATGGGAAAATAATTCAAGAAGCAGGTTTTGGAGATGGACCTGTTGATGCAACCTTTAAGACGATAAAGAAGATTACAAAGACAAAATCAAAGCTTTTACAGTTTGCAATAAATGCTATTACAAGTGGGACAGAGGCCCAAGGTGAGGTCACTGTAAGATTGGAAGAGAAAGGCTACACAGTCATAGGTCAGGGTGCTGATACAGATGTAATAGTGGCAAGTGCAAAGGCTTATATCAATGCATTAAACAAGATGGAATTTAAAAAACAGAAACTCATGGGGATGTAGATATGGCCAAAATACCTCCGATGACAATCACTGAAAAGATCTTATCAGCTCATGCGAATAAAAAAATAGTTCTGCCTGGTGAAATTATTGAGGCCAAGGTTGATCTTGCCCTTGCAAACGATATAACTGCCCCTCTTGCCTTTAAGGTATTTGAAGAGATAGGGGCAAAAAAGGTCTTTAACCGCGAGCGTGTTGTGCTTGTAGCGGACCACTTCACACCGGCAAAAGACATCCTTTCTGCAGAGCAATGTAAGCTTTTACGGCAGTTTTCAAAGTCTCAAAAGCTCAAGTATCTTTTTGAAACTGCCCAGGGGGGAATTGAACATATACTACTACCTGAAAAGGGATTAGTTGTCCCAGGAGATGTTGTAATCGGTGCTGATAGCCATACATGTACATATGGTGCACTGGGGGCTTTTTCTACAGGTGTTGGAAGTAGTGATATTGCTGCTGTCATGGCAACGGGTAGACTATGGCTTAAAGTACCTGAGAGTTTAAAACTTATCTATTTTGGAAAATTAAACCCTTGGGTTTCAGGAAAAGATTTAATCCTATATACTATTGGTGATATTGGTGTGGATGGAGC
>JBBIOI010000085.1:0-14714 GCA_037443425.1 Deltaproteobacteria bacterium | reverse complement strand
GCCTTCGAGCGGATACCTTTTATAGATTAGCACTATTGATTAATCCCCTTAAAATAATTGGTTTTTTTAAAGCGATTGTTAGCAATTTAAACATTAAAAGCCCGCATTCGAAGGGTTTTGAACCCTAACTCACCAGTCTAATCAAAGACTTTTTCAGAAGTCTCATTATATTACCTTGACAAAAAATTTATTTGTGTTATTCTTCACAATGTCAAAAAAGAATATCCTAATATTAATTAACTTTCAAGCAGGCCGAAAGGGGGGATGAAAGCAAAGCCTGCTGAGCAATTTTAAAGAAAGGAAGGTGGGAAAAAAATGAGGTTAACACGAAGAGATTTTTTAAAAATCTCGGGCATAACAACCGCAGGCACACTTATAAGCGGACTGGGATTTGATCTTTTACCTATAGAATCTTATGCCCAAGAACTTCGAATTAAGGGCGCTAAAGAGACAACAACAATTTGTTGTTACTGTTCTGTTGGTTGTGGAATAATTGTTCATACAGATGATAAAGGAAAAGTCATAAATACAGAGGGTGATCCTGATCATCCAATCAATGAGGGTGCTCTTTGTGCCAAAGGCGCAGCCTCTTATCAAATTGCAAACAACCCTAACCGTCTCCAGAAGGTTCGTTACCGTGCTCCATACAGCACCCAGTGGAAAGAGGTAAGCTGGGAGTGGGCACTAGAAAAGATAGCTGCCAATATCAAAAAAAGTCGTGATGCCAGTTTCATGGAGAAGAATACTCAGGGCCAGGTGGTCAATCGAACCAATGGTATTGCCTCTGTTGGAAGTGCGGCAATGGATAACGAAGAGTGCTGGCTCTATCAGAAGTTCCTAAGGGCATTGGGGATTGTCTACATTGAACATCAGGCGCGGATCTGACACAGCGCAACGGTTGCGGCTCTGGCAGAGTCGTTTGGACGTGGCGCAATGACCAATCATTATATTGATTTCAGAAATGCCGATGTCATTCTAAATATGGGTGGGAATGTCGCAGAAAACCATCCCGTCTCCTTTAAGTGGATTCAGGCAGCAATGGATAAAGGGGCAATATTTATTCATGTTGACCCGAGATATACAAGGACTTCATCAAAGGCTGATATTTTTGTAAGACTGCGCTCAGGTACTGATATTGCCTTCTTAGGCGGGATGATAAAGTACATCCTTGATAACAACCTCTATGATGAATTCTATGTAAAGAATTATACCAATGCGCCATTTATAGTAAACCCTAAATTCAGTTTTGATGATGGTCTTTTCTCAGGTTATGATCCGGTTAAGAGGGCTTACGATAAATCCACATGGGCATTTGTGAAAGATGAGAAAGGAATTCCTAAAAAAGATATGAGTCTTGAGGACCCCAACTGTGTTTTTCAGCTCTTGAAGAAACATTATTCTCGATATACCCTACAGAAGGTCTCTGAAATTACTGGGACTCCTATGGCTGATCTTGAAAAAGTTTATAAGATCTATGCCTTTACAGGAACTCCGGATAAAGCAGGTACTGTGCTATATGCCATGGGATGGACTCAACATACGGTAGGTGTTCAGAATATTCGTGCCATGTCAATAATTCAATCCCTTTTAGGTAATATGGGGATTGCTGGTGGTGGTATAAACGCACTTCGTGGAGAATCCAACGTTCAAGGGTCTACAGACCATGCTCTACTCTATCATATCCTTCCTGGGTATCTACCAACACCTCGAGCACAATGGCAAACCCTTGCCGATTATAATAAGACCACACCATCTACAAACGATCCAAGGAGTGTGAACTGGTGGAGACATCGTCCAAAATATATTGTTAGTTTCTTAAAATCAATGTTTGGAGATAAAGCAACAAAGGAAAATGATTTTGGATATTCCTGGTTGCCAAAACTTGATCCTAAACAGGATGCATCCTGGCTTAACCTCTTTGATGAAATGTATAAGGGGACATTTACCGGGTTTTTTGCCTGGGGAATGAACCCTGCCTGCTCGAGTGCCAATGCTGGCAAGGTTCGTCAGGCACTGGCAAAACTTGACTGGATGGTGAATGTAAATGTCTTTGATAGTGAGACAGGCGAGTTCTGGAGAGGCCCTGGAATGGATCCAAAGAAGGTCAAGACCGAAGTCTTTCAACTTCCCTGTGCTGCATTTATGGAGAAAGAGGGAAGTATCTCAAATAGTGGTCGCTGGATGCAGTGGCGCTATAAGGCAGCAAACCCTCCTGGTGAGGCAAGACCTGATGGCGATATCATCTATGAACTATTCAAAAAGGTAAGGGCACTTTATGAGAAAGAAAAAGGGGCATTCCCAGAACCTATCCTTAATCTGAAATGGGACTACGAGACCAATGGCCATTTTGATGTCCATAAAGTTGCAAAAGAAATAAATGGTTATGACCTCAAAACAGGAAAGTTAGTGCCCAATTTTGTTGCCTTAAAAGATGATGGGACAACCTCATGTGGAAACTGGCTCTACTCTGCAAGTTATACAGAGGCCGGCAATATGGCTGCCCGTCGAGGTAAGGCCGACCCAACAGGCTTAGGGCTCTATCCTGAATGGTCTTGGTGCTGGCCACTAAATAGAAGGATTATTTATAATAGGGCTTCTGTAGACTTAGAAGGAAATCCACGAAATCCAAAAAGACCATTGCTTAAATGGGATCCTGTTCAGAAAAAATGGATTGGAGATGTGCCTGATAATGCAGTGCCGCCTATGGGGAAAGATGGGGCATATCCTTTTATAATGAAACCCGATGGAGTTGCATCCATCTTCGGACCAGGACTTGCAGACGGACCATTCCCAGAACACTACGAACCACTTGAATGTCCAATCGAGAAGAATCTGCTCTCGAGCCAGAGGATTAATCCCGTCATCAAGATTTTTGAGGGAGGTCCTGATACCTTTGCAACATGCGATCCGAGATATCCATTTGTCTGTACTACATACAGGGTTACAGAGCATTGGCAGACAGGGGTACTAACACGATGGCTTCCATGGCTCATTGAGGCCGAGCCACAGGTATTTTGTGAAATCAGTATTGAACTTGCCAAATTAAGAGGAATTAAGAATGGGGATCGTGTGCTTGTCGAAACCCCAAGGGGTAAGTTAGAAGCTGTGGCGATTGTCACCTCCCGCTTAAAGCCATTCAATATTGCAGGCCAGATCGTGCATCAAATCGGACTGCCATGGCATTTTGGCTGGCTTCATCCAAAGAATGGCGGTGAAAGTGCAAATCTCCTTACACCAACTATCGGAGACCCAAATACAATGATTCCAGAGTCTAAGGCATTTATGGCTAATGTGAAAAAACTGGCCTCGTCGCCAGCAAGAAAACAGGCTAAAAGTTAAAGGAGGTGACTAAAATGGCAGACAAATCCTTTTTCATAGATACAACAAAATGCACAGCCTGCAGGGGCTGTCAGATAGCATGTAAACAATGGAATAGAAATCCCGGCACTAAGACACTGCAGAGGGGTACTCATCAAAATCCGGCTGACCTCTCTGTCTTCACTTTTAAACTTGTAAGATTCAGCGAAATAGAAACTCCAGGTGGTGAGCCTAAATGGTACTTCTTCCCTGACCAGTGCCGACATTGTATCTCTCCTCCATGTAAAGAAGTTGCAGATGGAAAGGTCAAGGGAGCTATTATTCACGATGAGGCAACAGGTGCTGTCATCTTTAATACAAAGGTCAAGGTGAAGTTAGAAGATTTTAAAGAGATTCGAAGCGCCTGCCCCTATGATATTCCTCGATGGAATGAAAAGACATCTACCATGGCAAAATGCACCATGTGCATAGATCGGATTAAAGAAGGCCTACTTCCAGCCTGTGTGAAGACCTGTCCAACAGGTGCAATGAGCTTTGGCGACCGAAAAGAGATCCTTGAGAAGGCAAATAAGAGACTTGAACAGGTAAAAGCAAAATTCAAGGATGCAATGCTTGCAAACCCTGATGATGTTAGAGCAATCTATCTCCTTATAGATGACCCAAAAAAGTATCACAAGTTTGCCGTTGCAGAATCAACAATTGGAATCACAAGGAAGCTTGCACTTAAACGCATCCTAAGCCCTGTAAATGCCTTTCAATGGATCGGATAGAAAACTATAAATCTTAGGGGGGTGAAGGGCCTGTTTCGTAAAAGAACTTTACGAAACAGGCCAATTTTTTCATAAATTTCAACGAAATGGAAACCTCATTGGAAAACATAAAAAGAAGAATCCTCAAAATAGAAAAGAAAAGGCCTGCATATAAGGAAATCCTTAACTTTTATTTTAAGATAAAAAAAGAACAGGAAAAAATAAAACCTTCATTGAAGATCGAACAAATTCAGATGAGACAAGACCTAAAGAACCTTCTATCACAGCAGGGTTTTCCACTTTTCGAAAAAAGGGATTTTCCAATAGATTTAGAATCATCTATCAATCTCTTTAAAGCCATTTGTAAAATAGGAAAAAAAGCAAATCCCCATATGTCAAAAGAGATTGAAAAGATAGAAGACTCTATCCACGAAAAAGGATTTGACCTAAAAGAAATTTTTAAAGATTTTCATAAAGAGGAAAGAATTAAAGAAATCCTTAGGGACTACGGGCTTGATGAAAAAATATTCTTTTTCCTCCTAAAAGAGAGTATTCGACCTTCAATTGAAGAAGACACAAAAAAGCTAACTGAAATGGTGGATAAAGAGAAATGGCTAAAGAATTTCTGCCCGCTCTGTGGTTCACAACCTTATCTTGCCCTTTTAAAAGAAGAAGCTGGGAAAAGATATCTAACCTGCTCTTTTTGTGGTTCTCAATGGCGTTACGAACGTATCTCATGCCCTTTCTGCACAAATAATGAACAAAACTCATTGCAGTATTTTTATGCTGAAGAAGAAGATGCTTATCGAATTGATACCTGTGAAAAATGTAAACAGTATATTAAAACCATTGACTTAAGAAAGTTAGAATTGTTCGACCCTATACTTGAAGATTTATCAACGATACACCTCGACATACTTGCGTCAAAAAAAGGTTATAAACGCCCTACCCTGAATCCCTGGCTCTAAGCATTTATTAAATTTTTCTTGATTTTCCTTGAAAACTTAAATATAAAAATTACTATGTTTTGGTCCTGTTCAATAAAATTAAAGGCCTTAAAATTATTTATCATAATAGTTTTCTCTCTCTTTTTAATCTTCTGCACCCAAAAACCGAAAAATGGTCCAAGTATATTGGTTGGGTTTTCTGAAAGGGTAGCGGCCCTGATAACAACAACAATAATAAGTAACCTCAGATACAATCCTCCAAAGCAAAAGCTTCTTGAAGAGAAGTTTCCATATCTTGAAAAACAAACTTCCTTTAATAGACTCATAGAGGAATTAAAGAAAGTGGATCGGTTAAAAGACCTTGCTTATATAATCGAGGCAGATATTATGTTTGAACTTCAAAGGTCTGAAAACCAAAGCAGAAGGGAAAACTTAAATTCCCCTGAGGTTCAAAAAGAGATTTTAGATGCAACTTTAATCGGAATAAAAAAGGGGCTTTCTCAATTGAAAGAAGAGAAAGATGGAAAATAAGAGAGCACTTGTTATAAGTGGTGGGGGCGCAAAAGGCGCATTTGCTGCAGGTGCCATTAAATATATTATGATAGAACTTGGTCTTAATTTTGATATTGTTGTAGGAACAAGTACAGGTGCTTTAATTGCCCCGCTTGTTGCAAGTAAAGATATTTCAAATCTTGTTCACTTCTATGAAAATGTGGAGAAACAGGATATACTTAAAAATAGACCTGATATTTTTGCATTTCTTTTTTCTGATTCCTTAAATGATACAAAACCATTAAAAAGGCTTATAGAGAATTTCTTTGGAGATAAATTACGATACAGAAGATTAATAGAATCCCCTACAGAGTTATTTGTAACTGTTGTAAATATGCAGACAGGAGCAATTGATTATGGAAACCAGCACAGGGATTCGAAATCCATACTCCTTAAAAAGATACTTGCATCAGCAAGTATACCAGTGCTTATGCCTCCTGTTAAAATTGCAAGACACCAATACATAGACGGAGGGGTCAAAGAGATTGCCCCACTTAGTAAGGCAATCATAGAAGGGGCAACGAGCATCATATCAATCATCCTCTCTCCTGCTCAAGAAAATCGAAAACCGGTAAAGAGAGAATTTAAAAATGCTATGGACATACTGAAGAGGACCATAGAGCTTTTAACAGATGAAATACTGGATAACGATTTAAAGATTGCAAATCTCTATAGTGAGGCAATCGGCTATATTGACCGAATTAAGAAAAATGCAAAAGATATCCTTGGTCTTAAAGATTCTGAAATAAAAAGGCTCTTTTCAGGTGTGGAAAATCCATTTTCAGGAAAAAGGATTCTTAATATTATAACAATCAGACCTGATGAGGAGTTAATGGAATCTTCCTTAGATTTTGATCCTGGAAAAATGAGGGATATGGTAGTCAAAGGATATATAAAGGCCAAAGAGGTCTTTCACCATTTAGATTTTTAAACCCATCTAAGACGTCTACTTGTTTTAAAAAAAATGATAATGTATAAATAGAGTATGATTAAATACAAAAATAATCTATTTTTAATCCTCATTATCTTTGTCATAATCCTTGGAATAGAAGCCCTGACCTTTGCCGAACAAAGATCAAAAAGTCTTACTATTATTTTTAGTAATAATATAAATGCTGAAACCGATCCATGCCCTACTTGAGGTGAAACTAATAAGATTGGCGGTCTTGCCAGGAGGTCTTCGTGGATAAAAGAGATTAAGGGCCGAAAAAATGAAATCCTTATCGTAGATTCAGGCGACCTATTATTTAAAAAATATAAAAATCCTATTTTGGATAACAAAAAAGATATAGAAATACAGAAGGCAAAACTTATGATTGAAAGCTTTAATCTAATGGGATTGGACGTAATGGCTGTGGGAGATGATGACTTGAGTCTTGGAAAGGAATTCTTGGTTGAGATCTCTAAGGAGGCAAAATTTCCATTCGTTTCCTCAAATATATTTGATGAAGATACTGAAAAACCGCTATTTGAACCTTATTTGCTTAAAGAGATAGGTGGTATAAGGATTGGAATCTTCAGTCTCATTTCAGAAAATCTATTTTTAAACAATGATCCAAGAAAAAAGGGCTTAAAAATTGGCAACCCTTCAGATGTTGCAAGGGAAATTATAGATGAGATTAAGCCAAAGGTAGATCTTATTATACTACTCAGCCATCTCAGCTATCCAAAAGATATAGAATTAACTCAATCTATAAAGGGAATAAGTATCATCTTTGGCAGCCATCTGGGAATGAACCTATCAACTCCACCCATCCTCAATAATACTATTATTTTACAATCTTCACCAAGAGGAATGTATGGTGCGAGAATTGAACTTTTCCTAAATAATAACCAAGCATCTTTCTATAACCTTTCAACAAAAAGAGAATTCGAGAGGCGTATTCATTATATTAATCAAAAACTAAGCCAGCAACTGCCAGAGGCTGAAAGGACCCAGCTACTAAGCGCAAAGAATGAATATGAAAAGACAATAAAAGGATTTTCAGGAAAGAATGGATTTTCAGTATCAATCGATCCGCTTCATAACCAGATTAAAGAAGATGAGGAAATTAAAAGACTGGTTGACAATTACAAGACAAAATTTCAACCAAATAAGGGAGGCAATCCAAAAAAGAATTAAACGATGTCAAAAATAGACCTGATCTTACTCCATCCACCGACACTTTATGATTTTAGAACCTTTCCTGGAATTTATGGCCCGATAAGTGATGTTGTCCCTTCAACACCAATCTTTGAAATGTATCCCATAGGCTTTGCATCCATTTCAGAATATCTGGAGCGGCATGGCCTCAAAGTAAGAATTATAAATGTTGCTTTAAAGATGCTTAAAGATGAGGGGTTCGATGTCGAAAATCTTATAAAGAAGAACAAACCTGTTGCCTTTGGACTTGATCTTCACTGGATGGCTCATGTCCAGGGCGCACTGGCAATAGCAGAAATAATAAAAAAGATCCATCCAGAAACCCCTGTGATCCTCGGCGGACTTTCAGCAACATACTATCACGATGAAATATTGCGTCAGTACCCATTTGTTGACTTCGTCCTGAGAGGTGACTCAACAGAGAAACCACTAACACAACTTCTCTGGGCTATAAAAAAAAGAGGAGATCTCTCCAGTATTCCAAATCTGACCTATAGAGATGGAGGAAATGGGATTAGAATAAATCCACTAACCTATGTACCAGAGGACCTAAATGAGATCTCAATCGATTATCGTCATATAATGAAAAAGGTTGTAAGGTTTATGGACCCTGTAGGATACCAGCCTTTTATTGACTGGTATACCTATCCCGTCACTGCTGTCTTCACATGTCGTGGCTGTCGTTATTTCTGTAAAACATGCGGGGGCTCATCATTTGCCTTCAATCTATTTGCAAATCGTAAAAGGCCTGCTTACCGCGATCCAAAGCTCCTTGCCGAAGATGTATTCAATGTCTCTGAGCATCTTCATGCCCCTGTTATGATTATAGGAGATATTTTTCAACCTGGAGAGGATTATGGATATACCTTTCTTGATGAATTGAAGAAAAGGCCTATTTCAAATCATATTGCCTTTGAATTCTTTGTACCTCCAACACGCGAACAGCTTGAGAGGATTTCACAATCTGTAAAAAACTTCAATATCGAAATATCTCCTGAATCACATGACGAAGAGGTAAGGAGGGCCTTTGGAAGGCCTTATGGAAATGAACCCCTTGAGAGGATGATAAAGGATGCCATTGAATTAGATTGTAAAAGGATAGACCTGTTCTTTATGATTGGTCTACCGAAACAGACATATCAATCTGTTCTCGATACGGTTGAATATTGCCGTCTCCTTCTAAAAAGATTCCAGCATTATAATAAAATTCTTCCATTCATCTCTCCTCTTGCACCTTTTTTAGACCCTGGAAGTGCTGTATTCGAAGAACCAGAAAGATATGGATATAAACTTCTATACAGGACTATTGAAGAACATCGCCGTGCCCTTTTAGCCCCGAGCTGGAAATATATCCTAAATTATGAAACAGAATGGATGAGTCGTGACGAAATCGTATCGAGCACATACGAGGCTGGAAAAAGACTTAATCGTCTTAAGGCAGAGTTTGGTCTAATTGATCAAAAGACTGCACAATCCGTTGAAGAAAGGATTGACAGGGCAGTAAAGATGATTGAGGAGATCGATCGTATCATGTCTCTCCCTGATGAAATGGAAAGGGATAAAGCTTTGAGAATGATTAAAAGTGGGACTGCCTCGCTTGAAACATATAGCATGTCAACTGTTTGTGAGAAAAAAGAACTACAATGGCCTACTCGATTCATAAGGATGAATTTCTTTAAGATTTTGAAAACTATCCTTTCGAGGTAAAATTCCGATGGCCCAAACCCTTCGTCAAAAACTCCTTCGCAAGATACCGAGTGTAGATGAAATACTTTCAAGAAAGGAGATCCTTGAACTTTTAAAGGTATATCCACGAAATGTTGTAGTAGATTCAATAAGGATGGGATTAAAGAGGGTGCGTGAAGAAATTCTAAAAATCGATGACCCCAGTAGTTTAGATGAATCCATAATTTCTCCCGAAAGCCTTTCGTCAATATTTCAAAGAGAGATCGAACTTCAGGTCAAACCAACACTAAGAAGGGTTATAAACGCCACAGGTGTTGTTATACATACGAATCTTGGAAGGGCACCTCTTCATAACTCAGCCATCTCCCATATGATTGAGGTTTCGAGAACATACTCAAATCTTGAATATAACCTCGAATTAGGGGAGCGTGGGGATCGCCACACCCATGTTGAACACATACTTTGCAGGCTTTCTGGTGCAGAGTCGGCAATGGTTGTTAACAACAATGCAGGAGCAGTACTTCTTGCCCTCAATACAATTGCAGAAGGAAAAGAGGTTATTGTATCCAGGGGTGAAATGGTTGAAATTGGAGGCTCCTTCAGGATCCCCGATGTGATGAAAAGAAGCGGAGCTATTTTAAAAGAGGTAGGAACCACAAATCGAACACACCCAAGTGATTATAAAAATGCAATAACCCCACAAACCGCACTTCTATTAAAGGTTCATAGAAGTAATTTCAGAATACTCGGATTCACTTCAGAGGTTTCTTTAAAAGATCTCGTGGAAATGGGAAAGCAATATAACCTTCCTGTCCTTAATGACCTTGGAAGTGGCTGTTTTGTTGACCTCGGTCAATATGGTCTTGAAAAAGAGCCAACTGTTCAGGAGTCGATCAACTCAGGTGTTGATGTAGTTACCTTCAGTGGTGATAAACTCTTGGGTGGGCCACAAGCTGGAATAATTGTTGGGAAAAAGAGATTTATAGACATGATGAAAATCAATCCCCTTAGCCGTGCCCTTCGCATTGATAAACTTACACTGGCTGGGCTTGAATCTACACTCCTCCTTTATCTTGATGAAAAAAAGGCCATAAACGAGATACCTGTTCTTAGAATGCTGTGTCTCGATCGAAAGAGTTTAATGGAAAGGGCAAAACGCCTTTTAAAAAGATTACCGGAAAAGATTAAAAGGGAGGCAAAGATAAATCTAAGAGAGGACTTCTCCCAGGTTGGAGGGGGAGCGCTTCCTCTTCAGGAGCTTAAGACCGTAGTTGTCTCTATTAAACCATCTTCAATCTCCATAAATAAGCTCGAGGAAAATCTAAGGATGGGTGACCCTCCAATAATTTCAAGGATTAGTAAAGATGAATTAATCCTTGATATGAGAACCATCTTTGATGATGAAATTCCACTTGTTGCTACTGCAATTGAAGAAGCATTTGCCAAATATGCCATTTAGAATAGATTCAGAATATTCATTCCCGTTTGAAGACCAAAAAGATAGTGAAAAAAATCCTTTCTCCATTCGAGTAGAGGAGAAGGACCAGGGCAAAAGGATCGACCATTTCCTTTCTGAGTCGATTCTAAATCTATCGCGATCTCAGGCAAAAAAACTTATTAAAGAAAAAAGAATCTTTTTAAATCAAAAACCTGTAAAGCCAAGTACACATTTAAAGACCGGAGACATAGTATCAGGGTTTATTCCAGGCCCAAAACCCATAACTCTGGTGCCTGAACCAATTCCATTAAAAATCATATACGAAGATTCATCAATCATTGTAATAGATAAACCTCCAGGAATGGTAGTCCATCCCGCCTATGGTCACCCAACAGGAACTATAGTAAATGCCCTTCTCTACCATTGCAAAGATCTTCGTGGTATAAATGGTGCATTAAGACCTGGAATCGTCCATCGTTTAGATAAAGGAACATCTGGTGTAATGGTAGTGGCCAAAGATGATGAGGCATATCATCAACTGGTTAAACAGTTTAAAGAACGTGTTATTGAAAAGGTTTATCTTGCAATTGTATATGGTAATTTAAGTCAAGATGAAGGGATAATAGATTCTGAAATCGGAAGGCATCCATCCGAGAGAAAAAGGATGTCGACAAAAACCAAAAAGGGAAGATCTGCTATCACCTTCTGGAAGGTTGTTGAAAGACTGGATGGTTTTACATTTCTTGAGGTCCGTCCTAAAACAGGCCGAACACATCAAATCCGGGTCCATCTTTCTGCTATAGGCCATCCTATTTTAGGCGATCCTTTATATGGAAGAAAAGGAAGGCCAGGTTCTATTACGAATCCAATCATTAGGGAATATTTAAAGAATATGGATCGCCCTTGTTTACATGCCTATAGCATTTCTTTATATCACCCAAAAACTGGGCAAAGAATGGAATTTAAAGCGACTATTCCTGATGATATGAAAAAACTTCTGGATTATTTATCCAAAAATGTGTCTATCCCAGATTCAAGAGGTCAATTAAGTTAAGCTATGCATATTTTAAATGAATCTTTCCTAAAGATTAAGAATAATATCCACTATTTTGAGGTAGATGAATTAACCTATTCGAGATGGCTAAAACATGCCTTCTTAACTCGAATAAAAGGGGTAAGCTCGGCCCCTTATGATTCACTAAATCTCGGAAAAGACAATGGTGATCTCATAGAAAATATTAGAGAGAATAAAAGATTGATAGCAAATGCCTTTGGATTCAATCCTGAACAATTAATTCTTCTTAATCAGATCCACGAGGACAATATCCTTATCATTGAAAATCATCTTGATCTGGAAAGGCCTCTGCTTCAATATGATGCAATTATAACAAATATCCCGCATATATATTGCGGTATTCTTACAGCAGACTGTGTTCCAATATTTCTGATAGACTTGAAAAAAAGGATCATCTCAGCAATACATGCAGGAAGACAGGGAACTATGTTAAACATTACAAAAAAGGTTTTAAATAAGATCAAAGAGAGATTTGGCTCTACCCCCAATGATTTAGTAGCTGTTTTAGGACCTTCTATAGGCCCCTGTTGTTATGAAGTTGATGAAAAGGTTTTTCAAAAAGAATGGATTCCTTTTGCAAGGAAGGCTGGTAAAAATTGGTATATAGACCTTTCTTCAATAAATATATCTCAGTTAAAAGAGGAAGGGGTTGGAGAAGATAAAATCTACTGGATTAGAATCTGTACTTATTGTAGACCGGATCTATTCTTCTCTTACAGAAGGGAAAGAATTACAGGAAGACAGTTATCATTTATAGGAATAAATTAAGTTTGGAAATATGAAGGAATATATAATCAAAATTTATGTTCAACCAAGGTCTTCAAAAAATGAGATTGTTGGCCCATATCGAGATGGAATAAAAGTTAAAGTAACTTCACCACCTGCAGAAGGAAAGGCAAACGAGGCATTAATTCAATTTTTAGCCAAGCAGTTAAAAATCGCCCCATCCTGTATTGAAATTATTAAAGGCCTTCACTCTCGAGAAAAGATACTAAAAATTTCACCAAAAAACCAGAGTCAGGTCTACACATTTTACAAAAAGTAATGAATTAGCCAAACAATCATTTCGGGCCTTATCTATTTTGTCATTGCGAGCGAAGCGTGGCATCTCCAATAATCCCACCTTCCCTCCACTTATTTCACAAAATTCTCCCCTCTTATCTTAAGAGGGGATTAAGGGAAGTTAGCAAGTCATTGCGAGCAAAGCGTGGCAATCTCATCCTTTAAATAGGAGATTGCTTCGGTCGTTCTACTCCATCGCAATGACAGAGGAGGTAGTCACTGCGAGCCCCGTAAAGGATGTGGCAATCTGGAAGGGGTTGACTTTATAGGAAAAATCATTTAGTCTAAAAATGGAAGTGGACAGGTCCTGGTGGGCCTCCTGGACTTCAAATCCAGTGGCGGACCTAAGAAGTCCGCGGTGGGTTCGATTCCCATGCACTTCCGCCAATTTACTTTTTGAAAGGGAGAAAAATTTAACCTTTAAAAATTTTTAATAATCTAAAAGGAGAAAGATATGTTTGGAATAGGAATGCCGGAGTTAATCATCATCCTTGTTATAATTTTGATCATTTTTGGGGCTGGAAAACTTCCGCAAATAGGTGAAGGGCTTGGAAAAGGGATTAGGAATTTTAAAAAGGCTACCAGAGAACGTGAAGAAATTGACGTTACACCTAAGAAGTCAGAAGAGATCTCCGAGAAGTCAGAAAAGAAAGAATGAAGTTGATTTATCGATAACTAATGAAACATATTGCATATATCGGAATTGGATCAAATCTTGGGAATAAACTCGATCAATGTAACAGGGCTGTAAATGAAATACTTAAGGTAGATAACAATAGACTTTTAGCCAGCTCCTCGTTCTTTAAGACAAGACCTATTGGTTATACCTTCCAAGACTGGTTTATAAATGGAGTAATAAAAATAGAAACAGAATTAAATCCTTTTGATCTCCTTCAAACATTGAAATCCATAGAATTTAGAATGGGAAGAGAAGAAACTTTCAGGTGGGGGCCTCGAATTATTGATTTAGACATACTTTTTTATGATGAAATTGAAATAAATACGCCTGAACTTCAAATACCCCATCCACAAATTCCCCATAGGCAATTTGTGTTAATTCCTCTCTCAGAAATCGATAAAGATCTTGTTCATCCCACGTTTAAAAAAACAATAAAAGACCTGCTCGAAGAATTGAAAGAAGATCAAGGAGTAGAAAAAATCTAATCATGTCACGTTTTTTAATAATAATCCTTCTATTTTTTCTTGTATATTACATTTTAAAACTCTTTTTAAAGGATATAAGTTCCATTAAAAAGAAGTCAAACCCAAACGAACCAGAAGAGCTTATTAAAGACCCAAATTGTGAGACCTATATTCCAAAGAGTATTGCCTTAAAGAAAAAGATCGATGGTAAGATTTATTATTTCTGCAGTGAAGCCTGCCTTAAAAATTATCTTAAACAGAAATCAGGGTCACACCTTTGACAAAAGGCGATGAATTAACCAAACAGTCATTGCGAGCCCCATAGGGGGCGTGGCAATCTCAACAATATTGACATTGCGAGGGCATTAGCCCGTGGCAATCTCAACAAAGAAGTGTCATTGCGAGCCAAGCGTGGCAATCTCATCCTTTAAACAAGGGATTGCTTCGGTCGTTTCACTCCCTCGCAATGACAGAGGGGGTAATCATCGCGAGCCCCATAGCGATTTGACAATCCAATTTTAAGCCTTTATTATCCGTGCAAGCATTGATCTGCAACCTGAACCCCCAATTACAGGATCATAATCATCTTTAAGACTTGTTA
>JBBIOI010000084.1:0-14825 GCA_037443425.1 Deltaproteobacteria bacterium | reverse complement strand
CCTGCAGATTTCAGATGCCTCTTCAGCATTAAAACCGAGCAGCACAGGTGTGGTCTGTGTTAATGCCTGGATATCTATACCATATTTCTCCATTAATCCAAGTCGCACTTCAGGGTCAGCATTTTGAGGAGGGTATTCAAATTCCTTACCTTTTCCATAATATTTGAGTTTATCTAATATTTTACCGACAGATCTTGATATGTGGTGACAATAAACATCAATTACAATACCCATTTCATCTCCTTTCTTTTTAATTGTCTCAATTTAAATTTAATTTATTTTTTCTAAACTTTTGTAACAAATACTGAAACTCTTGTCAAGGAAAAACGAAATAGGTCTCTAAAAAACTTATTCAACTCTGTAATAATACATTTATTAATCGGAGCAATTAAATATTTACAGTTCTCGTCCTTAACTTCCTTAATTTCTTCCATGATCTTGTCTTATTGACTTTCCACAAAGAGACCTGTGTTGTAATTCTACATAATAAATGAAACTAAATACGGCAAGGGACCCTACGCTTTAGATTATTTTAATTTCTCGTAGGGTAAGCCCTTGTGGCTTGCCGAACCTTTATAAAGGTGTCATTTACATCACTCATCGTCATAGATGAGAGCTCTTAAAAATTATTTAAAAATCTTTTCATAGTGGGGAGGTGGGGTGAAAAAGCCTTCGGGCGGATACCTTTTATAGATTAGCACTATTGATTAATCCCCTTAAAATTATTGGTTTTTCTCAATCGATTGTTAGCAATTTAAAAATTAAAAGCCCGCATTCGAAGGGTTTTGAACCCTACCTCCCCAATCTATTAAGAATTTTTTCAGAAGTCTCAAGATCTTGTCTTGACATTCTTAAATTGTTATGATTTTAAAAAACAGTGGAGATTAAGGATGGATTTAATAGAAATTATAGAAGAAAGAAAAAGCGCAAGGGCCTTTAAACCTCAAGCTATCCCAAAAGAAATCATTGAAGAGATTCTAAAACTATCTATTAAAGCACCCTCTGCAATAAATCTTCAACCGTGGGAGTTTATTGTTGTCGCAGGAGAAGAAAAGGAAAGGCTAAGCCGAGTTCTACTTAAGGCTTACAGGGAGAGAAGGATTTCTTGTGGTCCTGGTAATGTAAAGCCCCTCCCCAAAATATTTGGCAAAAGAGGTGCAAAGACACTTCAAATGATGAAACCTTTTTTTGAACAGATGAAGGTTGACGCTAACCAATTTATAAATGAGGGAAGTTGTAATTTTTATGGGGCACCAGTAGCAATTTTAATATGTTTGGATGATTCATTTCCAAAAGAACGTCTTATAGACATAGGTGTTCTTTTAGGGTATTTTATTCTTATTGCACATAGATTTGGATTGTCAACATGTCCAATAGCCCTTATTACAGCCTATGAAGATGAGATAAAAGATCTTCTAAATATCCCGGAAAGCAAAAAGGTTATTATTGGCATCGCCCTTGGATACCCGGATAATGAATCACCTATTAATAAATTTAAATCGCCAAGAGATAATCTTGAAAATTTTGTTCGATGGATTTAATAGTTTAGTTTTTGATTTTAAATCTTTTTGTAACAGGCCTGAGTCTTAATAAAACATATGTTGCACCTGCACCACCATCACACTTTCTCGCGCTCGAAAATGCGATTACCCATTTACGCCAAGGACCTCTTGTAAGCCATTCAATTACTTTCCGCTTTAATACAGGTTCAGAAGGCGAAGATAGACCACGACCATGAATTATTAGAAGTCCCTGTTTACCATTAGTTGTTGCCCATTTCATAAAATTATCGAAAACATCTTTAGCCTCATCTACTGTTAAACCGTGAAGGTCAACAAATGACTGTATAGAGAAGTCTCCCTTATGTAAACGCCTTGCCATTTCTGGATGAACATGATACCCAGTACCTTCTACATACTCTGGCGTATCTGATACATTAAAACCCTCTCCAAATTTTATAAGATTTTCAAGCCTTCTTAGTGCATCTTCTTCTTTCTTATTCAGGGAATGCTCTTGAACCTTTTTAACTTTTGATTTTGACTCTATCCTTTTTTTCCCTAAGATGGGTCTAACACCATCCATCGCCTTTTTAAAAAGCTCTTCCTCAATCTCAGGCGTGATTTCTTCATCTTTAGTTATTGAATCGAAAGGATTGTATATGGGGAGAGAATCTGTATCAATAAAGAATTTTAAATCCTCAAAAGATTTAATACGTAAAGAATATTTATGAGGTTTCATAAAAACCTCAAGCCTTAGGAGATAGTAAAATTTTAATTAAAAAAATTAAAAATATCAAATTGTCCATTGTACTTTATTAGGCTTTTAAAAAATTATTTATAAATATTTTCAAATTTGGTAAGTGGGGAAAAAACCTTTGAGCAATGCATCTTATACAAATTGAACGATCACAGGTTGTCATTGCGAGGCAAAGCCGAAGCAATCTCTTCCAAAGAGTCATTCCGAGCAAAGCAAGAAACCTATGAGATTGCCACGCCCTTCGGGCTCGCAATGACTTCATTGGATTGCCACGTACCCTCTGGGTACTCGCAATGACTGTTAAAAAAGGATTTTTAAACTCTACCTCTCAAGTCTTTCAAAGACTTTTTCAGAGGTCTTTTTATATCAATATTTTTAATTCCTCATATTTTTAATAATTGATTTAAATCTCGATAGAAAAATGTTATATATAATGAAAAAAAGGGTACTCATATGGAAAAGGCCTTTATACTCTCCATAATTTCCTTAATGATATTGCCTTTAACATATCCTCATTTCAGCTTTACACAAGATATCATAAAACTACCAGACCCCCAGACCGATTTAGGAAAACCTCTCATGAAAGCTTTAAAAGATAGAAAGTCTACAAGAGAATTTAGCCCCGAAAAGTTGCCCATCCAAGTTCTATCAAATCTTCTTTGGGCTGCTTATGGAATCAATCGTCCTGAATCAGGAGGCAGGACCTCACCCTCAGCAATGAATTGTCAGGATATTGATATCTATCTTGCTATGGCCAAAGGCCTATTCTTATATCTTCCTAAAGAACATGCTTTAAAACTCATAAATCCTCAGGACATTAGACATTTAACAGGAAGACAAAATTTTGTAAAAGAAGCCCCCCTTAATCTTATATATGTATCAAATTTATCCAGAATGACAAGAATAAGGGATGAAGAAAAAGAATTTTTCTCAGGTGCACATACTGGTTTTATTGCACAGAATGTATATCTCTTCTGTTCTTCGGAGGGTCTCGCAACTGTTGTTAGGGCAATGATTGATAAACCTACCCTTTCAAAGGCGATGAACTTAAAAGATGATCAAAGGATAACCCTTTCACAAACTGTTGGTTATCCTAAAAATTGAGAAGGCGGATGAATAAAGATATATTTATTGAAATGATAAAATCATTTGGTTTAAATATAGATGATACACATCTGGATGAACTTTTTACATATGTTCAAAAGATACTTCCCCAGCTAAAAAAGATAGAAGAATTGGATCTTAAAGATCTTGAACCCTTTATGACATTAAATTTCGAAGAATTATGAGTTTAAAAGAAATCCACTATCTTGGTATATCAAAACTCTTAAGCTTGATAAATAAAAAAGAGATCTCTCCAACTGAAGTAGTAGAGGCGTATCTTTCAAGGATTGACTCCACAGAACCGAGGCTTAATTCATTTATTACAATCCTCTATGATCAAGCTAGAGACGAAGCAAAAAAGGTGGAAAAAGAGATAAAAGATGGCAGATTCCGTCCATTAAATGGTATACCTTATGGGTTGAAGGATATATTCTATGTAAAAGGCATAAAAAATACATCCGGCACAAAGATATTTGAAAATTTTATACCCGACATTGACAGTACCATAGCGTTTCGACTTAAATGTGCAGGGGCTATATTATTGGGAAAATTAAATCTTCATCCCCTTGCTTATGGAGTTACAGGCGAAAATGAAGAGTACGGAAATATGCATAATCCTTGGAATACCAACCTCATTGCTGGTGGTTCAAGTGGAGGCAACGCCTCTGCCGTTTCGTCAGGACAATGTGCCTTTGCGATTGGTAGTGATACAGGAGGATCAATAAGGATACCAAGTGCCTTATGTGGGATAGTGGGATTTAAGCCAACTTATGGACTTCTTAGCCGATATGGAATGACTGCCTTGGCATGGAGCCAGGATCATCCAGGTCCTATGGCACGTACAGTTGAGGATTGTGCCCTTATTTTGAGCTCAATTGCTGGATATGATAAAAACGATCCTACCTCATTAAATATTAAAGACCATGATTATCTTAAATCTTTAAAAGGAGATATAAAAGGATTGCGTATTGGTATTTTTAGAGAAATCTTCCAAACACCTCTCGATAGCGAAGTAAAAGAAATATTTTTAAATGCAATTAATCAGTTAGCAAAACTCGGCGCAATTATATCTGAAATATCCTTTCCGATTTACCATTACAGTATGGCCATAGCGAGTATTATTCAGATGGCCGAGGCAACAAATTATCATAGCGAACTTTTAAGAAAAAATGGTGAAAGGATATATCCTTCTGTTAGGATCAGGCTTGAGGCAGGTATATTTATAAGTGCAAACGATTATATACAGGCTCAACGTGCAAGGACCCTTTTTTACCGTAAAAGTTTGGAGCTTTTAAAAGACATAGATCTTCTTGCTACCCCAACTGTTCCAGTTGCTGCTTTCCCGAAAGGAGCAAGCTCTTTAGTGGTAAATGGTGAAAGAACAAATGTTATCTCTCTTTTAACTCAGTATACAAGGCCTTTTAATCTAAATGGCTTTCCAGCGATAAGTATCCCTTGTGGATTCTCAAAAGATCAACTTCCTATTGGATTACAATTAATTGCTCGACCTTTAGGAGAAACAACTATTTTAAATGCAGCCTATGCATATGAACAGTCAACTGGATGGCATTTAAAAAGACCTCCTATATAGAATTATATCTATCATGAAAAAAGAATTTCCTTTCCATGGTATTATTGGAATAATCACACTGTCTGTTTCTGAATTCTTCCTTTTTAAAAAGGTAGATCCTTTTTATAGCTGGTTTTACTGTTTCTCCTGGTGGTCATATATCCTAATAATTGATGCAATTATCTATTATTTAAAAGGTAATTCTTTAATATTTAATCGCACCAGAGAATTTTTCCTTATGATTCCATGGTCAATCTTTATATGGTTAATTTTTGAAGGAGCAAATCTTTCATTAGAAAACTGGTATTATATAAACCTTCCACATTCAATCGGAGAACGCTGGATAGGTTATTCGGTTGCCTATGGAACTGTGCTTCCTGCTCTTTTTGAAACAACAGAATTTTTAGAAACATTAGGATTTTTTAAAAACACAAAGTCTAAAAAATTTAAATTAAATCCAGAGAAACACAAAATACTTATTATCATTGGTGTATTTTGTATTGCATCCTCGATACTTATTCCACGCTATTTTTTCTCCCTCATATGGGTAGGATTCATATTTCTTCTTGAACCTTTTAATTATAAATTTGGAAGCAGGTCTTTATTAAGGCAAATCGAAGAAGGAAATCCAGGAAAGATATACCGTCTACTAATCGCAGGACTAATATGCGGGTTTTTGTGGGAATTCTGGAACTTCTGGGCCTTATCAAAGTGGATTTATACAGTGCCTTTCTTCGAGGATTTAAAAGGGTTTGAAATGCCTTATCTCGGATTCTTAGGCTTTCCACCTTTTACTATTGAAGTATATGTGATGTATGAATTTATTTCGCTTTTTCGCTTTAAAAGATCCTGGGAGGAAGATAGCTATTTGATAAATAAAGATAAAAAAACGGGTTTTAGTTTGAAAATCTTAACAGTAATTCTTATTATAAGCTTTTCAGTTCTGATCTTTAGCCAGATAGATAAAAAAACGGTTGATTCATATTATCCTCGCCTAAAGGATGCCTACTGGATTGAATTGCGATATCGAGAGGAACTTCCAAAGGTAGGTATCTTTACCCTAGAAGACCTGGTTAGAAAAACTAAAGAGAAGAAAGAAAGAGAGGAACTTGCGCTAAGACTTCTAATTCCAAAGGAGGAACTAAATCAATGGATAGAAAAGTCAAAAATTGTTCTTCTTAAAGGGATTGGAATTGAGAATTTAAAATTATTGGAAAGTGCGGGTATTTATTCCGTTTCTTCTCTGGCATCCGAAAATCCTCAAAGTCTTTTCAATAGATTAAAGATACTCAATCCACAAAAATCTATACCAAGAGTCTCAAAGATCAAAATATGGGTTAAAGAGGCAAAAAAGGCAATTGGTAGGAAAACTAAATAACAAGTCTTGAGGAGAAAAATATGAAATATGGAGCAATGAATTTCCCTGTAAAACCAATATTGAATGAGATTAAAGAGATTGGAGAACTAAATTTTGATTATATAGAAATTTCAATGGATGCACCAGAAGCGACTCCAGAAAAGATAATCCAACAAAAGACCGCTATCATTGATCTCCTTAAATATTATAATATGGACGTTATTGGACATCTTCCTACCTTCGTTTTTACTACTGATCTATATAAGAGTATACGTAAGGCATCTTTAGAAGAAAACTTAAAAGCCCTTGATGTCCTATCAGAATTGGGTGTTAAAAAGGCCGTGCTTCATTCAGGATATATTACTGGTTTGGGAAAGTTTGTACTTGATAGAGTAAAAAAATATACAATCGAGTCAATTGAAATTATACTGAAAAGATCAAAAGAGCTTGACATAAAAATCTGTCTGGAGAATATGTTCTCACAATCAAATTTTCTATCCGATCCAAAAGATTTCAAAGAAATCTTTGATCTCTTACCTGAAACCTTTTTAGCACTCGATCTTGGACACGCAAATATTAATCCCAAAAAGAATATATCTATTGATTTTATTCATTCTTATCCAAAAAAAGTTATTCACATTCATGCCAATGATAATTTTGGGAAAGAGGATAACCATCTTCCAATAGGTGCTGGGGTGATTGAATTTGAAAAGATATTTAAGGAATTAAAGAAGATTCAATATGATGAAACGATAACGCTTGAAGTCTTCTCAAGAGATAGAGATTACCTTAGAATAAGTAAAGAAAAGATAAAAATGATGTGGGAGAAACTATAATCTCATTCTGAAAGTTTAAGAAGTATACCATTTCTTCTTGCCCTTTTAAGTACCAATTTAAATAGAAGTGCCTCAAGAAAAAGATATACCAGGGCAAGTCCAAATCCAAGCGTCAAGGTATCTTTTAAATTCATCTCATATCCATAAAAAGACCTAAAATATTCGAGAAAATATGTTAATGGAATAACCCTTGCAATCTCTGGCAGGGGGAAAGGAAGTATATGGATAGGATAATATATTCCGCATACGAGTGCCATAAGACTACTTAAAGACCATGCAGCAACCTCAGCCTTATATCCGAAAACAAGCACTAAAATACAGACTGTAATTCCTACTGATGCAGAGGTAAGAAATAGACCTCCGAGAAATGTTAAGATTGGTAAAATACCAGGCTTAAAAAAATTGTAGCCAAAGGCAATGTAACTGAACATGGATAGAAGTAGAAAGACAATAAATGATCTTATTATCCCTATAAGCCATGAACCTAAAATCAAATGATAGGGGTGTACTGGAGCAATAAATATGTGTTTCATTGACTTTGCCCATAGATCATAAAGGAGTGCCTCTGCCACATCAATCTGACATACTTGAATAATACTCATTGAGATTATCCCCACAAGGATAAAGCCTGCCATATTTTGATCTAACCTCAAAAAATGGGTGAGAAGCCCTACCGAGAAGAAACCAACTACAGGCCAAAATAGGATTTCGAAGAAACTAAATACGTTTCTTCTTGTCATAATCCAATTTTTAATCACAAATGCCCAAATCTGAATCAGGGCCTTTTGCAAATTCGATGAATACATCTTCTAAATCCGTTTGTCCTAAATTTACTCTATTAATTTGGACTCCATATTTTGAGATCGTTGAAACGATAGGACCAAGTCTTTTTTCCCCATCATCCACGATGATTTCACATACTTTACCAGAAATTGAAAAATTGATTATCCCTTCAATATGTAACAAATAATCTTCTTGAATTAGACCATTGTATTCAATCTTTATTATATCACCAATACGAACCATCTTTTTTAGTTCTTGTGGGGTTCCTATAGCCAATATCTTACCTGCTTTTAGAAACGCAATTCTATTACATAGATATTCAGCTTCTTTCATGTTATGGGTGGTTAAAAGAACAGTTATTTTTCTTTCCTTATGAATGGATAGGATCATCTCTCTAATTCGAACAGATACATCTGGGTCAAGGCCTACAGTGGGTTCATCTAAGAAGAGTAGTAAAGGATCGTTCAGTAAAGATTTGGCTAAAGATAGACGTTGTTTTAAACCAGTAGAAAGTTGATCAAAGGGCACATCCTTATAATCTTGAAGTTCAAAAAGCTTTATTAATGATTCTACCTTTTCCTTTCGATCTTTTTTGGGTAATCCATAAAGCATCCCATAGAAATTCAGATTCTCCCTTACGGTCATACTCCAAAGAAAGTTTGCATTCCCACTTGAAATATTAACCATTTCTCTTATCCTGTGTCCATCATTAATCCCATCGATCCCGAAAATCATTACTCTTCCGCGATCAGGAAGGAGAAGGGTTGAAAGTATAGAAAGAAATGTTGTTTTTCCAGCTCCATTTGGTCCGAGAATACCAAATATCTCACCTTCTTCAACCCTGAGACTCACACCCTGAAGGGCCTCTTTCTTTCTATGGCCCATCCATCCTGAGCGAAATGTCTTGTAAATCTCTTTTGCATCAATAGCAAAAGCCATTTTATATCCTTTTACGGATTAAATTTAAAAATTTAGTAATTTTATAACATCTAATAAGTTGGTTTAACAAGTATAGTGTTATGATTTCATATTGCTCTGGTTAAACCATAGAAAATATTTATGTTATAATAAAAATATGGATCAATTTATTGAGGTTATTGGTGCAAAATCCCACAATCTTAAAAACATTACATGTAGAATTCCAAGAGGAAAACTAACCGTTATTACAGGGGTTTCCGGCTCAGGGAAATCTACACTCGCTTTTGACACGCTTTTTGCGGAAGGCCAAAGACGCTATATAGAATCCCTTTCTACTTATGCAAGGCAGTTCCTTGAAAAGATGGATCGGCCTGATGTAGAGTCAATACACGGTATTCCACCTGCAATTGCTATTGAGCAAAAGAATCCAGTAAATAATGCTAGGTCAACTGTTGGAACAACCTCTGAAATATATGACTACCTAAGGCTTTTATTCGCAAAGATAGGAGAGATTTACTGTCCTGATTGTGGAATTAAGGTATCAGGTGATACTGTTGAGAGTGCAGTAGAGGATATATTGAATCAATTTCAAGGGAGAAAAATATTAATAATCTCAACTATTATATTTAAGTCCAATGAAGAAAAAGACTTTAAGATTAAAGAACTTATAAAAAATGGTTATTTTAGGATCTGGATAAACTCAGAGATTATTGATTTGACATCTCTTTCTTCCTCAGAAATTAAGAGATATGATAGTATAAATGTTTTGATTGATCGTCTTATCCCAAATGAAGACAATAGATCACGACTTTCAGAGGCTATTCAAAGTGGTTTTCAAATCGGTGATGGAAAGGTTGAGGTAATAGGAGAGGATGGGAAAAGGATTAATTTTAAGAGAAGTTTCTCCTGTGTTAAATGTGGAAGTATATTTACTGAACCTCATCCCCTTATATTCTCATTCAATAGCCCTATAGGGGCTTGCCCTACTTGTCAAGGATTTGGCAGGGTTATTGGTATAGATTGGAAGAAGGTAATCCCTGATCCAAAAAAGACTATCTCTGAAAAACCATTTGCTCCCTGGAATACGCCTGCATATCAAGACCTTTATGAATATTTATTTGATGCATGTCGGAGATATCGAATACCTACACAAAAGCCCTTCCAAGAGCTAAGTGATTATCAAAAAGATATTATTTTAAACGGAAAAGGAGAATTCATAGGTCTTAAAGGCTTTTTTGATTGGATGGAAGGGAAAAGATATAAAGTCCATTATCGAGTATTTCTCAGTAAGTATCGTTCCTATACGAGCTGTCCTGATTGCAAGAATTCACGTTTAAAGAGAGAGGCATTAAATGTCTTAATAAACGGGAAAAATATTGCCGAGCTATGTGAAATGTCAATAACTGAACTTCAGGCATTCTTTAATAATTTAAAACTCAGTAATTACAAGAAGAAGATAGCTGAACGTATCCTTATAGAGATTAAAAATAGACTCACCTTTATGGTTGATGTTGGATTGGGATATCTTACACTTTCAAGACAGACAAGAACACTTTCAAATGGTGAATATCAGAGGATAACACTTGCAAAGGCATTAGGATCAGGACTAACAGAGACACTCTATGTATTGGATGAACCGAGTATAGGACTTCATCCAAGAGACACTAAAAGACTCATCTATTCACTTAAGCAATTAAAGATGGCAGGAAATACCGTTGTAATTGTAGAACATGACCCTGATATTATTCGGGAGGCAGATACAATTATTGATCTTGGCCCTGGAGCGGGTATAAATGGAGGAAATATTATATTTCAAGGAGATCTTAAATCCTTTCTGAATAGCGAGGAATCTATTACAGCAAGATATTTAAAAAATGGGATACCACAGATTTATAAGAAGAAGAATAAATTTAAGGGTTGGATTATTATACGTAACGCAAGGGAACATAATCTTAAAGGGATAGATGTTAAGATCCCTTTAGGCGTAATGGTTTGTATAACTGGAGTTTCAGGGGCAGGAAAAACAACTTTGGTTCATAACATTTTGTATGCAGGAGCTAAGACAAATGGTAATCAAGAATTTGAGAGGGGGGCTTTTGATTCGATTGAAGGTCTTGATCAGATAGATGATATCATACTTGTAGATCAATCTCCAATAGGAAAAAGTCTAAGATCAAATCCTGCAACATATATAAAGGTCTTTGGAGATATAAGGGATATATTTGCCAGCACCCGTGATGCAAAGAGGCTTGGCCTTAAAACAAGACATTTCTCTTTTAATACTGTAGGAGGCCGATGTGAAACATGTCAGGGGGCTGGCCTTCAGATACTTGATATGCAATTTTTAGAAGATGTAATCATTACCTGTGAAACCTGTGAAGGAAAAAGATTTAAACCAGAAATTCTAAAGATTAAATATAAAGATAAAAGTATATCTGAAGTCTTAGAAATGACGATTGATGAAGCAATTTCTTTCTTCAAAGATCACCCAAAAATAATATCAAAACTTCAGATATTAAAAGAAGTTGGACTTGGATATTTAAAACTTGGTCAATCTACAAATACCCTGAGTGGAGGGGAATCCCAAAGGCTTAAGTTAGCCAAATATATTGCTGAAGGAGCAAAGGGAGAAAATCTTTTTATCTTTGATGAACCAACAACAGGTCTTCACATGGCTGATGTTGAGCTCCTATTGAATACATTCCAAAAACTTATTGATCAAGGCCATTCACTTATCATTATAGAACATAATCTTGACCTTATTAAATTTGCAGATTACATAATCGATTTAGGGCCAGAAGGAGGAGAAGGAGGTGGAAGAATCGTTGCTGAAGGAGACCTTAAAAAAATTGTCTCCTCTAAAGACTCTTATACCTTATACTGGATATTTTTTAAGGAAAAAATTAGGCAATATAGTAATTGAAGCTTAAAAAGGGTTAAATCTCGCTTCTCTGCTTTATACAGCTTAACATCTGTTCCAAACGATTACGATCAAACCCCACCATGACTTCATTACATGCAGCAATTACAGGTACTGCACGAGCCCCTGATATTTTGACCATTTCATCAAGTGCAGCCCTATCTTTTGTAACATCGAATTCCTTAAACTTATAACCCTTCTGCAAAAGAAACTCTTTTGCCATCCTACAGTAAGGTCATGTTGGTGTTGTATAAACTTTTATTTCTTCTTCAGCCATAAAACCCGCCCTCCATATTAATTTTTTATTTATATTTTTACAGTATAAATTTTCATTGTCAATAAAATATTAAGAAACCTCTGAAAAAGTCTTTGAAAGGATGGGAAGGTAGGGTTCAAAAATCCTTTTTATCAGTCATTGCGAGCCCGAAGGGCGTGGCAATCTCATAGGTCTCTTGCTTTACTCGAAATGAAAATAGATTACTTAGGCTTCACTTCGCAATGACAGTGTGGGGTCGTTCCCACCTCCCCCCACTATGAAAATCGAAAGAAATGGATAGAATTTATATATAAAAATACCTGAATTAATGATATAATTTTAATGTGAAACATTTAGAGATTAAAAAGGCTGCAAAAGATTTTCAATATCTTCTGGATAGAGGATATCCAAGAAAGGCATCTTTAGAACTTATCGGTAACAGATATCAACTTGATTCGAGCCAACGTCATCTACTTCATAGGGGGATCTTTTCTAAAAAAGATTCAAAGAACCGTTTGAAAAAGAAAATTTCGTTAAAGGCCTTAAAAGGAAACTCGCTGGCAGTGGATGGCTATAATGTCTTGATTACAATGGAGGCAGGAATCTCTAAAAGACCTCTTATACTTGGTAATGATGGTTTTGTAAGGGATATTTCAGGTTTATCAAAAAATTATAAGAAATCTAAAACCACAATAAAAGCCCTAAAGCTTATCTTTAAGATTTTAAATAAAGTAAAACCAAATTATACCCTCTTTCTTTTTGATTCACCAATAAGCAGAAGTGGTGAATTAGCAAGTGATGTGAGAGGGTTCTTAAAAAAGGAAGGATTATCTGGCGATGCAATTGCAATAAAGGTCCCTGAAGATATATTGATTGGATTTCCGGGAATAATTGCAACAAGTGATACGGCTATTATCGATAGAAGCCAAAAGGTAGTAGATTTAGCAGGTGATATTTTAAAAATGGAAAGATTTTCTTCTATTATTAAACTTAAATAGAAAAAATTTTTTCTATCTTCTTCCTCCGAATCTCTCTCGGAGTTCTCTTTTTAGAACCTTTCCAGACGCTGTCTTTGGTAGCTCATCAACAAATTCAACAGAGGTTGGCTTCTTATAGCTTGCCAAATTCCTCTTGCAAAATTCAATAATCTCATCCTCTGTGGCAGATGCACCAGGCTTGAGAACCACAATAGCCTTTACTGTTTCAACCCATTTTTCATGCGGAACTCCGATTACTGCAGCTTCTGATACGGCAGGATGCATACAGAGCACATTTTCAACCTCAGCAGAGTAAACATTTTCTCCCCCGCTAATAATCATGTCCTTTTTCCGATCAACAATATATAGATAACGATCCTCATCAAGATACCCCATATCCCCGGTATGGAACCAGCCATCTTTTAATGCCTTTTGAGTATCTTCTGGCTTCTTCCAATATCCACTGGTTACCCCATCACTCTTGACTAAAATCTCTCCAATCTGTCCAGTTGGTACATCTTGGTCATTATCATCAACTATTCTTACATGGACATTCTGGCATTCAATTCCAACTGATCTTAGACGTTTCAATTGTTTTTCAGTGCCTTCAGATACATGATCTCTCCTTCTAAGATGAGAAATTTGAGGCCCTGTCTCTGTCATCCCGAAAAACTGGATCAGTTTATTCGCCCCAAAAAAATTAATTGCCCTTTTTAGCAGTTCAATAGGTATGGGTGAACCCGCATAGGTAATCGTTTTAACAGAACTCAAATCATATTTATCTTTGTCTGGATAATCAAGAAGCATCTGGATCATTGTTGGCGCAGCCCAGAAAGAATTAATCTTTTCTTTTTCTATCAGTTCATAGATCCTCTTTGGGTCAAACTCTTTTAAGATTACAACAGTACATCCCCTATATATATGCCCTTGTGATTGTGAAAGTGCGCCTATATGATACAAAGGTCCAACGTTTAAATGGATATCTTCTGGTTCGATATATTCATTATCTGTAACCTGGTTTATCATATCTGAGACACGATTTTTATGTGAAATCATTGCCCCCTTTGGATACCCTGTCGTTCCACTTGTATAAAATATCGAAACTATGTCTTCCTCCTTAATAAATGAAGAATCAGGCTCCTTAGAGTCACTATTTTTCAAGACATCTTCATAAAAGTGATATCCTTCTATGCTTCCATCGATACAAACATAATTCTTTACTTCCTTTAAATCATTACGAATGGATTTGACAACAGGGAGATATTCTTTTGCAAAAAAAAGACATTTTGATTCAGAATCGTTTATTATATAAATTAGCTCTCGCGGGGATAAACGATAATTCAGAGGCACAAAAACAGTTCCTGCCTTTGCAGCTGCAAAAAACAATTCAAAATGTATATGACAATTCTTCGAAAGAAGTGAAAAATGCTCATTCTCACCTACCCCAAGGGACAGAAAAGAATTTGCAAGCCTATTGCATCTCTCATTAAATTCTTTGTAAGTTAAACGTGTTTCACCACAGATTAAGGCAGGTTTTCCGGGATACCTTCTGGCATTGCTAAGAATAACATCTACAATATTCATGAAAATTCTTTCTCCTAAAATATATTTATTATTAAAATATATTCTCTTTTCTTACCCACTTTGGAAACCACTTATAATAATCCGATGGATTTGCCTTTCTTAACCCCTCATAAGTCGCCTTTGCCAATGCTATCCCTTTCTTATCCCTATAAATCTTAACAAAACCCTTCCTCTCAAGAGAAATGAGTAACTCATCAAGCCTCGTATCATCCACATCAAACGACTCCTTCAACTCCTGCCGACTCATATAAAGACCAGGATTAA
>JBBIOI010000083.1:0-14911 GCA_037443425.1 Deltaproteobacteria bacterium | reverse complement strand
TGTACCAAATCACTATAGATATAAAAAGGTAAACATTGCTTTAATAAATGCGTTAGGATATGGTGGAGGCCATACCTGTATAATAGTTGGTAAGTTTAATTTATAATTAGGAGTATAAATTTGTCTATCCCAGTTGTTTCACTTTTTATTGCCTTTCTTGTAAATCTGTTTCTTGCCTTTTTAGTATTTATAAAAAGGGAAAACAGTACTTTTCCAAAAATCAATGTTATATTTTCTATCCTTGCATGGGCCGCCTCTGGATGGGCTTTCAGTTTTTTCATGGTTTATATGATTTCTGATCCTTTTTTAAAATTATTTTTTGGAAAGACTGGCTTTGCCTCATCGGCAATTATCCCTGTTGCTTTTCTTCTTTTTTCAATTTTCTTTCCTGATAATAAAAGAAAAGTCACCCAATATACATTATTACTTATTACCTTACCTACAATTTTCTTTTTAGGTTTCTCATATTCTGATAAAATTGTCTCTTCGTTAGGGACAGGCAAAAAAATGTTTAATTACGGATCATTATACCCTATTTTCTCAATTTATTTAGTAAGTTATATTTTATTAGGTTTCTCTTTTTTGATAAATACATACAAATATACAACTGGATTATCTAAACTTCAGATTAAGTATTGTTTAATAGGAATGTTTATTACCGCAAGTCTTGGACTATTGAATAACCTTTTCCTTCCAATGTTTGGATATTCCGTTTTGAACTGGTTGGGACCCACTTGTTCAATCATTATGGTTGGTTTTACTACGTATTCAATTGTAAAGCATAGGTTAATGGATATTAATATAGTTCTAAAGAAGGGGACAACTTATGTTATTTTATTGGTACTTTTGTTTGTCCCTTCTTTCATTCTTACTTTAATCTGCCAGAAGTTATTCTTTGGGAATATCGATTATCTATTTTCTTTCATATTATTCTTACTCCTATTCTGTGTTGCATTCCTTTTTCATCGAATCAAACCTGGGGCTGAAAAGACGGTTGAACAATTCCTCTTTAAAGATAAATACGATTATCGAGAAACTTTAGCAGATTTTAGTAAAGCAATGGTTAGTATTTTAGACCTGAATTCCCTTTCTAAGAGGATTATAGGGACTATTACCCAGACAATGGGTGTAGAAAAAGCCTCTATATTTATACTCAATGAAGAAAAGGGTGGCTTCGAATTATTAGATTCAAAAAATGTCATGATTGATCGGCTTGGTCACATCTTGTCTAAAAACGATCCCCTACCCCACTATCTTCAGAAAATAGGAGAAATTGTAATATGCGAAGAATTAGCTAAAGGTGTAAATATTTCTGAATTAGAAAAAGTTGTAAACCAGATGATTGTTCTTGAAGCTCAGGTGAGTATTCCACTTGTTTTTAAAGAACAGCTAATTGGAATAATTAACTTAGGTTATAAATTTAATAAAGAGATATATTCTCACGAAGATATCGAACTCCTAACAACCTTGGCAAATCAGGCAGCAATTGCTATAGAGAATGCAAAACTTTATGAAGATCTAAAGAAATCAAAATCTTATATACGAAGGGCAGACCGTTTAGCATCATTAGGGACTTTAACCGCAGGCCTGGCACATGAAATACGAAATCCACTTGTTGCTATAAAAACCTTCACTCAACTTCTTCCCGAAAGGCTTGAAGACGAAGAGTTCCGTGAAAAATTTCTTCACATAGCATCAGGAGAAGTTGATAGGATTGCATTACTTATAAACGAGCTTCTTGATTTTGCAAGGCCTTCTGATCCCAAGTTTGAACCTGAAGATATAAATAATATTTTAGATGGAATGATACTTCTGATCTCAACTGAAGCAAAAAAGAAAAATATTAAGATTACAAAAAATTTAGATCCAAATTTACCCCTAATCAATATAGATCGCGAGCAGATGAAACAAGTCTTTTTAAATATATTAATCAATGCTATAGAAGCAACTCCTGATAATGGCGAAATTATGGTTAAATCGCGTTCTTTTACAAAACCTAATGGAGAACAGTATATACAGATAGAATTTAAAGATACAGGTCATGGAATACCCAAGGAGTATTTAGAGGAAATCTTCAATCCATTTTTTACTACAAAAACGACCGGTAGTGGATTAGGTTTATCGATATCCAATCAGATTGTCCAGGAACATAAAGGCTATATTCACGTTGAAAGCGAAATTGATAAAGGATCTTCATTTTTCGTAAATCTACCATTGAATCAAGAACATCCAAAAAGAAGAAAGACCGACTTTGAGGATAAATCTATTCCAAAAGATTTTGACTTTTTTGAAAGAAGATGAATTATCAAGATATATTAAATTCACCAATCATTCCATTTAAAGTTGCAACTTTTATTAAGAAAATGTCACAAAATAATGCCCCTGTATTGATTTGGGGTGAAGAAGGAACTGGTAAGGGATTGGTTGCAAAATTAATCCATCATATTGGAGATTGGAAAGATTATAATTTTTATGAATTTGATTGCAGGGTTTTAGATGCGACCGAGATATTTGATAAACTATATTCAATATTTCAAGAGTTAAATTTTGGAGAGATACCTGCCACTATATTTTTCAAAGATATTTATCAACTAAGAATAAATTATCAACTAAAGCTTTTAGAAATAATTGAAGATGGGATATTCAAAAAGGGGTTGGAGGGAAAGCCTATAAAGAATTTACGGATAATCACATCATCTTCTGTAGACCTTAAAGAAATGGTTAGTCAGGGCAAATTTTTTGAAGATCTTTACAATCGTCTAAATATCTTTTCCATTTATATCCCTCCATTAAGGGAACGTATTGATGAAATTCCAGCAATTGCCCAATATATTTTGAATGAGCAATCAAAAAAACTTAAGATTAAGAAGACAAATATCTCATCCAATGTACTTAAACTATTAAAAAGTTACTGGTGGCCTGGTAATCTAAGGGAATTAGAACATGTTATCATCCGGAGTTCAATCTTTTCAGAAGGTGAAGATATTATGGAGAAGGATCTATTTTTCGAAACCGAGAACGAAAAAAGCTCATTTATAAACTTTTTAAAAAGGCTTGAGGAAAGACCTCGATTAGATAAGAAAGAATTAACCTTTGGATATTCTAATAACCATTCATTATCACTTTTTTTAATCGAACTTGTTCATCGTATAAAAAACCCTCTTGTTTCAATCAAAACATTTACTCAGCTTTTACGTGAAAAGTTTGATGATAAAGAGTTTAGAGAATATTTTTATAAAATTGTAACGGAAGATATTGCCAAAATTGACTCAGTCCTTGATGGTCTCCTTAATTACATTAAAGTAAATATACCAGTTATTAAAACAGATACAATTCATTCGATTCTTGATGAGACATTAAAAAGATATGAAATCGAGTTGGAGAGTAAAAGAATAAAAATTTTTAAAAAGTATGAAAAAAATCTTCCTGAAACAATGGTTCATGATGAACAGTTAAGGTATATATTTAACTCGGTGATCCAATACGCCCTTTCTTCAACCCCTCCTAATGGAAGCATTGGATTTCTGACAAAAGTAGTAAATGATCACAGAAAAAGAGAAGAGGTTAAACCCCTTTTGGGAAAAGATGATAAACAGATTGAGGTTCTGGTTGTCTTTACAGGGTATAAAAAGCCCACAGAAAAGTTTGAGGATATTCTTGGAATTCCAAAGATAGAGCCAGACGAAATGATAGATCTTGAATTAAAGTTGATTAAAGAGATTGTACAAAAGAACCATGGGATTATGAGGTTAGAGGTAAATGAAAAAAAACCGAGAACAATTATCTTTTTGAGGTTTCCGATTGAAAGGAGAAAGGTTTTTAGATATCAATGGACATAAAATATTTATGGAGGAGCCATTGAAAAGTGTTCTAATTGTTGATGATGAAGTTGGTATAAGGGAATCATTAAGAATGATTTTAAAAAAGGATTACGAAATTTTTATGGCTAAAAATGCAGAAGAGGCATTTTTAGCCATAAAAGAGAATCTACCCGACGTAGTATTGCTTGATATCATACTGCCAGATTTAGATGGAATAAAAGTTTTGGAGAGAATAAAACAGGAGTTTCCTTCCATTATTGTAATAATGATAACTGCGACAAAAACCGTAAAGACAGCTGTTGAAGCAATGAAACTCGGTGCTTATGATTATATTACTAAACCTTTTGACATAGATGAACTAAGACTGATAATAAGCCGTGCCCTTTCGACCCAGGCGCTTGAAAAAGAGGTGAAATACCTTCGCCAGGAGATTGATAAAAATTTTGGATTCCAAAATATAATTGGTAAAAGTAAAGAAATGCAAGAAATATTTAAAATAGTTAGACAAATTGCAGATTCTAAATCTACCGTTTTAATTATGGGAGAAAGTGGGACGGGAAAGGAGCTCATCTCCAGGGCTATCCATTTTAATAGCAATCGGAAGAATTATCCTTTTATAACGATAAATTGTGCTGCAATCCCGGATACATTGATAGAGAGTGAATTATTTGGTCATGAGAGAGGTGCATTCACTAACGCGATAGAAAAAAAGTTGGGAAGATTTGAAATTGCACACCAGGGAACACTCTTTCTTGATGAAATTGGTGAATTAAGTCTGCCTACGCAAGCTAAGATTCTTAGGTTCCTTGAAGAGAAGTCCTTCTATCGTGTTGGTGGATCAAAAACCATAAAAGTTGATGTAAGATTGATATGCGCTACAAATAAGGATTTAAGAGAGATGATAAAGAACGGTTCTTTTAGAGAAGATTTATTCTACCGTATTAATGTTGTCCCAATTATTTTGCCTCCGTTAAGGGAGAGAAAAGAAGATATACCTTTACTTGTTGATCATTTTATAAAGAAGTTTAATAAGGAAAACAACAAAAATGTAAAAGGTATCTCCCCAGAAGCATTAGAACTTATGATGAATTATGAATGGCCAGGAAATGTAAGGGAGTTAGAAAATTTGATTGAAAGGATCATTGCCCTTACCTCGAGAGATATAATTCAAACAGATGAGCTACCTTTCCTCCAAAATAATTATTCCAGGATAAACGAATTAAGGGAATCTATTTTAAGTGGTAAAGTTTCATTCTTAAAGGCAGAAGAAGAATTTGAGAAAAGTATAATACTTGATGCCTTAAAAAGGACAAACTTTATTCAGTCTCGTGCCGCAGACCTCTTAGGAATAAGTCGCCGCATATTAAAATACAAAATGGATAAACTGGGAATAATCCCCGATAATAAGTAAATTCTGTACAAAATTGTTTGTTTAAGTTCATTTTTGTAATAAAATAATTAACCAATAAATTTCAATATTTATTAATAAAATATTAAAATTTACTTTAAATAGGTTTATCTTTTTCCCTTACGAGGAGAATAAAAATAGGTCCACCTAAAAATATTTTAGAATTTATTTTTTAAATCAAATAATTACAAAAAATTGTATATGCAAAAATTTAAATTTATTGGCAAACTTTTTGCTTACTTTATCCCAATTCAAATATTTAATATAAAAAGGGTGTAAAATGGAAAAGAAATCTAATGCTCCTAATATTTTGATTGTTGATGATGAGATTGGACCAAGGGAATCACTTAGAATGATATTAAAACCAAATTATAATGTATTTACTGCTGAGAATGGAAACGAGGCAATTAAAATTATCCAGCAAATTAATATTGATGTTGCAACCTTAGACTTAAAGATGCCAGGGCTTTCTGGAATTGAAACATTGAAGGAGATAAAAAGAATGGACCCTGATATTATGGTGATTATAATTACTGGGTATGGCACATTAAAAAGTGCAATTGAAGCGATTAGATATGGAGTTTTTGATTACATCCCTAAACCATTTAATGTCCCTGAAATAATGTGTATCCTTGATAAGGCAATAAATAGAAGAAGGCTAAACCTTAAAGTTAAAGATTTATTAAAAAGATTTTTTAATAATCAGTATAATGATTCTAATGACACCAACTTTTTTTTGCAAAAAGAGATAAATAGTAATGGAGATTACAAATGGAGTGATATTGATTTTACAGATAATCCCAATTGCCTTGAATTTGCAAAGGTCCTTGCCTATACCCTTGAAGAGAAAGATCCATATACATCAGGTCATTCAGAAAGGGTCTGCTATTACTCTGATTTTATGTCTAAGCGTTTATCACTCTCCTCGAAGGATAGAATTGAGCTTCAAATAGCTTCTTATCTACATGATATTGGTAAGATTGGTATAAGTAATCGTTTTATAAATAAAAAAGGTGCTTTAACTTCCACTGATTGGGCAATCATAAAACAGCATACAAAAAAATCGATTGAACTCTTAATTCCTTTAAATCTATCTCCAAATATCATCTCTTATATTCAACATCATCATGAAAGATATGATGGAACAGGATATCCAGATGGTTTAAAAGGTGAACAGATTCCATTAGGGGCAAGGATTATTGCGATATCAGATTCATATGATAGTATGACATCTGAAAGGCCTTACAGGAGGTCCCTTTCTCAGGAAGAGGCAAGAAATGAATTGGTTAAATGTGCTGGGAATCAATTCGATCCGAAGTTGGTATCAGTATTTTTAGATATATTAAAAGAAATGGATGATGTTTTTTTAGTGAAAGATAATTTTAAACTGCCATCAATCTCATTTTAAATTTTGGAGAAGAAAGTATGAATCAGCTTATACGATGTATAAATTGTGACAAAGTTTTTATGAAGACCCAATTTGATCAGGTACCCGAGTATGAATTTGATTTCTTTAATCCATTTGAAACGATAAAAAGTTATGAAAGAAATGATTTCCAGGATTTTTTAATCCATCACCAAGGTCATAAAATGGAGGAATTAAGAATTATTGAAGATTCTTTCATAAGCGAAAAGGATTATTACGAACCAGTTAAAGTTTCTTATATTAAAGCAACTAATGGAAAAGAAAAATTTGTAATAAAAAAATTTAGAGAAAAGATTGATGAACCATTGAAATACGAGTTGATCCATGGTGATTATTATTTAAAGTGTGTTTCATTTGAAATTCAAGAAGATGAAATCAAGAAGGAATTAGATGGGCAATTTAAGGACTTTCCCATATCTCAAAATAAAATTGATAAATTCTTAAAACTATATCGCCATATTGCAAAGAATGTTGAACTAAAGAACCTGGAAAGGGTTGATGAAGAGTCAAACAATCCATTAAAAGTATCCTATAAGATAGATGATTTTAATTTAGCCTATCTTCTTAGAAATTGTCGTAATATATTTAATAAAGAAGAATATCCCAAAATAGAATCATTCATATATAATAATAAAGACGATGGGGTATTATTATTTCAAGCAACTTACCAGATTGAAATAAAAGAAAGTTCTAAGATAAAGAAAAAGATAAACCAAGCTATTTCTGAAGAAAAGATAGCCGTAAAGAAAAAGTAACTATTTAATATGAATATCACCCTTGAATAATATCATCCATAAAATAACTCTCCGTTTTACTTCAAACATTTATAAAATTTTTAAGCTTAAAAATTGACTTATAATTTTAATTTTGTTAATTAATAATTAAAAAGGACAGAATAAATGGAAAGTCAAACATTATTCAAATTTTCTATGATAATATATTTTTTTTCTTTTTTTGGATACCTAATATATTCTATTGCAAAAAACAATAAATTGGGAAAAACTATAACCTTTTTCTTAACCCTTGGAGTTATTATACATTCTATAGGGCTTGTTTTTAGGTGGATCGAAACACATAAAACTGGCTATGGATATATCCCTTTGTCTAATATGTATGAATCACTTATATTTTTCTCCTGGACAATTGTTTTCATATATCTGATCCTTGAGTTTAAATATAAGCAAAAAGTTATAGGAGTCTTCGTTACTCCATTAGCATTTTTAGCTATTGCCCTTACCTCAATTATCCCTGGAATTGATTCCAAAATTACCCCATTAGTTCCTGCCCTTCAAAGTAATTGGTTAGCCATCCATGTAATAACATGCTTTTTTGGATATGCATCTTTTAGTGTTTCATTTGGGATAAGTATTTTATATTTAATTAAAGAGAAAAATAACTCAAATTGGCTTCCATCTACTGAGATGCTTGATGAGATTAATTACAAATCTGTTGTGATAGGCTTTCCAATGCTTACTTTGGGAATCGTTACTGGAGCTGCATGGGCAAATTATGCTTGGGGGAGTTACTGGAGTTGGGACCCAAAGGAAACATGGTCCTTAATTACCTGGTTCACCTATGCTGCTTTCCTACATGCCAGATTCTCAAGGGATTGGAGGGGAAGGAAGACTGCAATACTTTCTATTGTCGGGTTTGTGTCTGTGATATTTACATATTTTGGTGTCAATTATCTCATTTCAGGGCTTCACAGTTATCTATAAAGATTTCAAAATTTATAAAGATCCTCGTCATACATATGGACCCAATTTTTATTAAGGACTTCGATTGCCTTTTCCATATTATCTACACCTATAATAAGAACACTCTTTTCTCCAGTACCTAAACACGTATAGAGATAATTAACATTAATAGAAACCTCTTTAAGAGGTTTTAGCACTGCATTTAAACCTCCAGGATGATTGGGTGCCTCTACGGCAAGTACATCTGTTACTTTTATCGAATAGCCATGACTTTTTAAGACATTTACAGCCTTATCAGGATCATTTGCAACAAATCTTATGGCGCTTAAATCAGCTGTATCAGCTACACTAATTGCAATTATATTTATTCCGCTTTCGCCCAAACGCTCGCTTAATTCTGAAAGCTTACCAGGGACATTTTCTAAACTAACAGATATCTGTTTTACTGGCATTTATTTATCCTCCCGATTGTTAGAGATATTCAAAACCAATTTGAAAAGCTGACTTGTTTAGTTTAAATAAACCAGGATTCTTCTCACCAAAAGTTTCCTTTAAAACGTTTATCATATTTTCAGGTTTAACAAGGCCAGTCTTTTTTATAAAGGCACCAAGCATAATTATATTTATTCCTTTATTGTCTGGAAGTTTTTTGGCTAATTCATTTAAAGGTATTTCAACTACTTCTATATCTCCACGTAAAGGTTTTGAGTCAATCAAACTTGAATTTAAAAATATTGTTCCACCTGATTGAATCATGTTTTGAAATCTTATGAGGGAAGGCTTATTCATTAATATACCATAATCAGGTTCTGATGCTACAGGTGATGCAATCTCTTCTGTGGAAATCACAACCGTACAATTAGCTGTACCTCCTCTCACCTCTGCCCCATATGATGGTAAACATGTAACATTCTTCCCTTCAACCATTCCTCCCATGGCCAGAAGGTAACCCATCATGATCACTCCTTGGCCACCAAATCCAGAAATAATAGTTTTAATCAACATCCCTTTTCCCTTCAGTTATATCCTTTATTACACCAAGTGGATACTGTAAACTCATAACATCGTCTATCCATTTCCAAGCATCCTTAGGACTCATCTTCCAATTTGTTGGACAAGGGGATAGTATCTCAACAAGTGAAAAGCCAAGTTTTTGAAGCTGAACACGAAAGGCTTTTGCAATTGCTTTCTTGGTCTTCAGGATATTTGCAGGTGAATTTACTGCAGTTCTTTCTATATATGCAGAACCCTTTGCAACTGCTAACATCTCGCTTAGATTTATTGGATATCCGTCTCTTTTCTCTCTTCGTCCACCTGGAGATGTAGTTGTTGTCTGTCCTAAGATAGAAGTTGGTGCCATCTGACCACCAGTCATTCCATAAACAGCGTTATTAACAAATATGGTTGTTATATTTTCCCCCCGTGATGCGGCATGGATTGTTTCGGCAGTACCTATTGCAGCAATATCACCATCTCCTTGATAGGTGAATACCAACCTATCAGGAAGGGCCCTTTTAATTCCTGTTGCTACTGCAGCTGCTCTGCCATGTGAGGCCTCTCCCATATCGATATCAAAATAGTTATAAGCGAGTACAGCGCATCCTGCAGGTGGAACTCCAATAATAATCTCCTGGAGATTCATTTCATCAATGACCTCTCCAATAAGCCGATGAATGATGCTATGTCCACAACCTGGACAGTAATGAAATGGATTTTTCTTAATCGATTTAGGTCTTGAAAATACCTTCTTCATAAACCATTCAATTTCTTCTGATAGTATTGACTTGATATTACCCTTGCTATCTCTAAGGGTGTTGGTATAATTCCTCCTGGCCTTCCATAGAAGTAGACATCCCCATTTCCTTCAAGTCCAATTTTAACATCTTCAACCATTTGACCCATATTTAATTCAAAGACGAAAAAATGATGGGTCTTCTTTGACAATTCTTTTAATATCTTATAAGGATAGGGCCATAAAGTTATGGGCCTAAAAAGGCCTACTTTAAGACCTTCACCCCTGATCCTTTTTATTGCTCCTTTTGCTATTCGGGCTGCTATTCCAAATGCAACAACAATTATCTTTGCATCATCTAAAAAATATCCTTCCCATCTCACTTCTTCTTTTGAAATCTTTTCATATTTTCTCATCAATTTCCAATTATGTTCCTCAGCCTTTTGTGGATCTAAATATAATGAATGTATAATGCGACTTTGTCTACCTTTTGCTCCTGTAATAACCCAATCTTTGTGAGGTAACTTTTTAATTTGAATCTCAGGAGGAAGTTTAACAGGCTCCATCATTTGACCCAACATCCCATCCCCTAAAATGATGACAGGAATTCTATATTGATCTGCTAAATCAAATGCCTTGTATGTTAAATCTGCGAGCTCCTGACATGAATTTGGTGCCAATACGATTGTCCTGTAGTCTCCGTGTCCACCCCCTCTTGTGGCTTGAAAATAATCTGACTGCGAAGGGGCTATATTTCCCATTCCAGGCCCCCCACGACTCATATTAACGATTACTGCAGGCAGTTCAAGCGATGATAAGAATGATATACCTTCTTGCTTGAGGCTAATCCCTGGTCCTGAAGATGATGTCATCACCCTTCCCCCAGCCATACTTGCCCCGATAACCATGTGAATAGAGGCTATTTCGCTCTCTGCTTGAATGAATACTCCGCCTTCTATCTTTGAAAGTCTTTCAGACATATATTCTGCAACTTCATTTTGTGGGGTTATTGGATATCCAAAATAGAAACGGCAGCCTGCTCGAACAGCTGCTTCTCCTAAGGCATGGTTACCTCTCATCAAAACTTTACTCACGATAAACCTCTATTGCAATTTCAGGGCAAGAGATTGCGCAAAGGCCACAGCCTGTACATTTCCTTGCCTCTTTTCTTAAATTTTTTTCTTTATATCGGGCAGGATAATAACCTTTTTGATTAATTTGATCTGAAGATTCGATAAGCCCCTTTGGACAAAAGGCGATACACATCTTACAATCTTTACATAATTCCTGATTAATTTCTATCATTCCAACTGGCATTTTTTATTTTAAATAAAAAAAATTTATTGACCAAATTTTCGTAATATTATAAATTTAAATAAATTTAAAATCAATCTCAAGAGGAGTTTTATGAAAGAATCGTTAAATCGACTTGACCAGGAACTAAAAAGGTTAATCATGATTGGAGGGAAAGGTGGTGTTGGAAAAACTACATGCGCCTCCTCAATTGCCTTACATTTTGCTCAAAAAGGGAAAAAGACTTTAATTATTTCGAGCGACCCTACTCCCTCTCTTTCTGATATCTTTGAGATGGAGATAGGAGATAAAGAAACATCTATCGAAGGTGTTAAAAATTTATATGGAATAGAAATAAGTTCTGAAATTGTTTTAAAAAAATGGAAAGAAAGATTTGGTCCCGAAATATATGAAGTGGTCTCATCATTTGCTTCTGTGGATTATGATTTTGTTGATTATATTGGTGGTGCACCTGGAATCGAAGAAGAATATATGCTTAACTATATCCTCGAGCTTGTAGAAAGCGAGCAATATGACCTTGTAGTCTGGGATACTGCACCTGCTGGCCATACCTTAAGACTCCTTCACCTTCCACAGATATTCTTAAAACATCTCGAGGCAGCAACGAAATTTTATATGAATCTTTATAGTTATTTCGAAAAGTTAAAGGAAAGTGTTAAGCTCAGGAAAGGCAAAAGATCGTTACTTGAAATAATTAGTGGCTGGGAAGGATTAGCCGAGAAGGTAGTAAGTTTTATTCGTGACCAACAAAAGTCCGAATTTATTGTTGTTACCATTCCCGAGGCATTAGGTGTAAGACAGACTGAAAGGATAATTAAAGATTTTGATGAATATAAACTAATGGTGAATCATTTAATAGTAAATTATGTTATTAAAGAGGCCGATTGTGAATTTCATAAGATTAGAAAAAAGATGCAAGAACATTATATCAATATACTTAAAGAAAAGTATGCAGATCGTATTAAACTCATAGAAATCCCTTTACTACCTCATGAAATAAAGGGTGTAGAGAGGATAGAGAAGATTTCAGAGATTTTATTTAAATCTCAATTGGAGGTTATTAAATATGATTAAACTTTCAAATAGAGCAAAGAATCTAAAACCTTCCCCTACCCTTGCTATTAATGCAAAAGCAAAATCGATGCAAGCACAAGGAATCAAAGTTATAAGTTTTGGTGCTGGAGAGCCTGATTTTGACACTCCAGAAAATATTAAAAGGGCTGCAATAAAGGCAATTGAAGAAGGTTTTACAAAATACACACCTGTGGGTGGTATCGACGAACTAAAAGATGCAATTATCTATAAATTCAAAAGGGATAATGGCATATCTTATAAAAGATCCGAGATTATTGTTTCATGTGGAGGTAAGCATTCTTTCTATAACCTTGCTCAGGCCCTTTTTGATAAAGGAGACGAAGTTATTATTCCATCTCCTTACTGGGTTTCCTATCCACCAATGGTTTCGCTTGCAGAGGCTCAACCCGTAATTCTTGAGACAAAAGAAGAAAATGATTTTAAATTACTACCTGAAGAATTAGAAAAACTAATAACCCCTAAAACCAAGGCCTTAGTCTTAAATAGTCCATGTAATCCTACTGGAAGTGCCTATAGTAAAAAAGATTTAGAAAAGATTGCTGAAATTGCAGTTTCCAAAAATATTTTTATTATCTCTGATGAAATATATGAAAAGATTGTATATGATGGATTCGAATTTGTGAGTATCGCCTCGCTTGGTGAAGAGATAAAGAAGAGGACAATCATAGTTCATGGAGTTGCAAAAACATATGCAATGACAGGCTGGAGGATTGGTTATACAGCAGGGCCGGAAGAGATAATATCAGCCATGAATAATATTCAGAGTCAAAGTACATCAAATCCAACATCAATTTCTCAAAAGGCTTCAGTAGAAGCCTTAATAGGTCCACAGGAGGAAGTTAAAAAGATGGTTTCTGCCTTTCAAGAAAGACGAGATTATATTGTTAATAGATTAAATGAGATACCCGGGGTTTCTTGTTATAAGCCTGTTGGTGCATTTTATGTATTCCCAAACTTCTCATCATATTATGGAAAGTCATTTAAAGGAAGGAAGATTAATAACTCAACAGAACTTGCAGATTTCCTCTTAGATGAAGCAAAAGTAGCAGTAGTACCAGGCATAGAATTTGGTGCAGACTCTTATGAAAGACTTTCTTATGCTACATCAATGGAGGATATAAAGGAGGGTTTAGATCGAATCGAAAATGCACTAAAAGAATTAAATTAAGAACCAAATATTTTAACATTTAGAGAAATAAACTGGATCTCTGAAAGTACTTAAAAATAAATTTAAATAATTTCTTGCTTTTTTAAGAATGATAGTTTATAAATAGCTTAAAGTTAGTTGTAGAGAGTCCTTTTTAGGCTTCCCAAAATTTGGAAACCGCAAAGAGCTCTAAACAACTTCTTTGCGGTTTTTTTCTTATATATGGAAAAATTTTATAAAAAAAATCAAAGACCACAAATAATAACCCCTGAGAATTCTAAACAGGAAGAAGATGATCCTCTCTTTTATGAAGAATTAAAAATTGATATAGCAGATGATCTTCAAGGTTTGAAATTAGAGGATGAAAATCTCCCACTGGAAGAGATTGAAGGAGAAGATATTGAACCAAGGGTTTCAACAAAATTTATAGATCCTGTTTACATTTATTTAAAAGAAATATCTTCTTTTCCATTGCTTACAAGAGAAGGTGAGATAGAAATAGCTAAAAGAATAGATAATGGAAAAAGAGAAATCCTTGGGATAATTACAAAATCTCCAATTGGTTTGGAGGAAATCATTAATATAGGGGAGCGCATTAAAAAGGGGGAAATCCAAGTAAGAGAAGTAACAAATTCAATTGATGAAGATGGTGTAGATAATTTAGAGGAAAGGAAACAAAAGAGAAGGATTCTTAATTTAATTATTAAGATTAAATGCGAAAGAGGCATTATAAATATATTATTGAAAAAGCTTAAATATGAGAAAAATAAATCCTTAGAGGATAGGATTAAAAGTAATATTTTGAAAAGAGAAAAAAGAATATCAAAGTTTACCGAAAATCTTAATTTAAGGGAGAATCAGATTAAGAAGATAATCGATGAGTTGAAATATATTAAATCACACGTTGAGAAGACCAAATTTAATTCAAAAAGAAAATTATTAGGGATAGTAAAAAATGCACGGTTTAAAATCGATGATTTAAAAAAGACTTTAAGGTCAATTGAAGAGGCTGAAACTAAAATAAATAAAGCAAAGTGTGACTTGATCAAATCTAACCTGAGATTAGTGGTTTCAATTGCAAGAAGATATCTAAATCGAGGTCTTCCTCTTCTGGATCTGATTCAAGAAGGAAATATGGGGTTGATGAAGGCTGTTGAAAGGTTTGAATATAAGAAGGGGTATAAATTTGGTACTTATGCAACTTGGTGGATAAAGCAGTCGATTACAAGGGCAATTGCAGATCAAACCCGGACAATTCGTATACCAGTCCA
>JBBIOI010000082.1:0-15121 GCA_037443425.1 Deltaproteobacteria bacterium | reverse complement strand
ACCTGAATCCCGGTTCCTGCATCCCATGTAGCAATCATGTCCTTCTTTTCCTCACAGAACTTCTTTACGAACTTTACACCCTCGGGCACCTTATAGGCATGGTCAACGATTTCAAGCTCTATCTTTTTGCCGGCAATGCCACCTTTGACCTCATTAACATAATTGATATAATCCCTATGGCCCATTGCATGATATTTACCCCACGTAGATGCAGGTCCTGTGAGATTTATCACAGCCCCTATCTTGACTGGTTGCGACCACCCTAAGGATAGAAAAGCTATAGAAAAAATTCCCCAAAAAACTATTAAAATCATAAGAATTCTTCTCATAAAATTACCTCCTTTCTAAATTTATTTAATTCATTTCTATCCTTTTTTTACTACTAAAATACTTTTTTCTATCCCACCCCCTCTCTTTTATTTAATGAAAACCCTATTCAGCAATCTATAAGAACTTATGAGATCGCTCTTGATAACCATTTAAAGGTTTTAAATCACTTTTTATATAAATTTTATCAATCTTAAAAAGTTTTGTAAATATTTTTTTAATTTAACTTAACTGAAACTACTTTTGAAACACCAGGCGTCTCCATTGTTATTCCATAGAGTGTATTAGCTGTCTCCATCGTATTTTTATTATGAGTGATAATTATGAACTGAGATTTTTTTGAAAATTCTTTAACTAAGTCTATAAACCTGTTGATGTTGGCATCATCCAGTGGTGCATCAACCTCATCAAGAAGACAGAATGGAGTTGGTTTTATCATGAATAGGGCAAAAAGAAGTGCTGTAGCCACCAAGGCCTTTTCTCCTCCGGAAAGAAGATTAATGTTCTGAAGCTTCTTCCCTGGCGGCTGGGCAATAATATCAACTCCTGTTGTAGATGGTTCATTCTCTTCCAATAACACAAGGCTTGCCTGTCCACCCTTAAAAAGCCTTGTGAATACCTCCTTAAATTTTTCATTTACCTGATAGAACGTATCTAAGAAACGTTTAGTCGTTGTGCGATTGATTCGAGAAATTGCCTTTTTCAATTTATCAATCGCCTCTTCGAGATCATTCTGTTGTTCTACAAGAAAATCGTGTCTCTTTTTTAACTCTTGATACTCCTCAAGCGCCATCAGGTTTACCTCACCAAAACTTTCCAATGCCTTTTTTAACTCCTCTAACCTTTTACTCATCTCTTCTTTCGGTAATTCAGAGGTATTATTTATCGTGGCTGTTGAAAGTAGGGTCCCATATCGATCCCTTATAGATTCTTGAAGATGTAAAATCTTCATCTGGAACTCCGAAACCTTAAGCTCCTCTTCGTGGATCTTCTGTCTTATCTCTTCGAGCTCTCGACGTTCATATCGAGATGATGCCTCAAATTCCTTTAACTCATTTAAGAGTTTTTCAACCTTCTCTCTTTGGACAATTAATGATTCTTCTTTTATACGATGATTTTTTAGGTCTTCCTCAAGTTCTTTTTCATATCCAATTGTCTTTCCTCTTAGTTCTTCTATTTCCTTTCTCACCTCTCTTATGTTTTCGATCTTTTTAATTACATTTCTATATAATGACTTTATATTCTCAGAGATGTTAGAGATCTGGTTATCAAAGGCCTTTCTCTTCTCTTCCATTGTAGCCAGAATAACCTTTTTCTCAGTAATTTTAGAGCCAAGTTCCTCTGTACCCTCTTTGACCTCTTCCACGGTCTTCTTCATAGAATTAAGGATCTCTTCACGCTCTCTTTTAATTGCCTCCTCTAAATCCATTTTGACCAATATTTCGTTTATCTCTTTATCCACCTCTTGCTGTTCTTTCCGGAGCTCAAGGTTTTCAAACTGAAGGACATCCAATTTCTGATAGACCTGTGAAATCTCCTTCTTCAATCCTTCTATATCCCTTTCAAGATGAAGAAGTTCAATCTCTTTTGACTGAATCTCTTCTCTTTTGTTCTCTAATAAACTTTCCCCCTCAGAGATCTGCTTTTCAAGCCCATCTTTTTCTTTTAAAAGAGCCTGCTGTCTTAACCCTTCCTCTTCAATCCTCTTCTCTAATTCCCTTATCTCTCTTCTCCGCTCTAAGATGCTTAGGCCTTGGTCAAAGCTCCCACCTGATATAATACCCGATCGTTCGACTACCTCTCCCCCCATTGTAACTATTTTATCAAAACCTCTATCCTCTTTTATGTAAGTAAGGGCCTCTTCCAATGTATTCACAACTCCAATCCCTCTGATAAAGAAATCTGTTATAGAAGAAAACCCCTCCTTTATATGAACAAAATTACTAAGAGGGATTGGACCATTGGATTCATTATTTTTAGAATCAACCTTATAGTCTGACTTATTCTTTATATTTAAAGGAACAAAGCTTCCTCTCCCTTGAGATTCCTTCTTTAAAAAATCGATTGCCTCGAGGGCACCCTCTTCATCCGAAACTATCATATATTGCAATCCATGTCCAAGAACAGCCTCAAGTGGAATCTCATAATTTGGATCTGGTTCCATGATATCGGCTAACACCCCTAAGACTTTTTCCCATCTCTTATCATCCGATCTCTTCCCTAAAAGTATCGATTTTACACCCCTTTCAAAACCTTCGAAATTCTCTTGAAGCTCCTTTAAAGAGAGATACCTCGAACGGTGGCCTCTTAATTCGTCTTCCAATAGAGAAAGTTCTTTTTGCTTCTCCTGTAAGGACTCATTTAGTTTAACAAGGCACTGTTCAATTTCGTTCTTTTCTTGCTTTAGTCTTAAAAGAAATTTATGTGTCTCCTCTTTGGTCTTTTCCATCATCGATAATCTTTCTTCTATTCTGACCAGCTCTTCTCTGACCTCACATGATTCATGCTCCTGAGAACTTATCCTTTTTTGAAGATCATCCCTTCTCTCCTCCAGATGGGATTTCCTATTCTTCATGGAGGTTATCCTTGTTATGATATCAATTACCTTTGCCTTTTCATTCTCTAACTGCTCTTCAAGATCCTGGTATGTAGCCTTAAAATCGCTAAAAAGACTTTCCCATTCTTCTATTATCTCCTCATACTCCTTAATCTCTTCCTCGATATCGGTCCTGAGTAGTTGTATCTTCTTTCTCTCTCTTCTCATCTCCCTTAAGATTCTCAATGATTCTCTTATCTCACCTATAAGCGAGGCCTCTTGCCTATGTAAGCCTCCCTTCTCTTTTTCTAAAAACCCTATTTCACTCTCTAACTTCTGTATCTTTCGACCAAGTTCGAAAACTTCTTGTTGAAGAACTTTTAATTTATCGTCTCCCTCTAAGGCCTTAACCCTTAAGGCCTCAACTAAGGCCTCTTTCTTTGAAGCCTCCTGTGAAATAGTGGCCTCCCTCTCTTTTAAGGCCTTAAGATAACCTTTTGAGGATTCAGCCTTCTCCGAGAGTTCAACAAACTCATCCAGTGCAAAGCGAATCTCAATATCCTTTATCTCTTTCCTTATGGCCTTATATTCTTCTGCTCTCTTGACCTGCCTTTCAAGTGTATTAATCTGCCTCTTTACCTCTGAAATAATATCCTTAACCCTAAGGAGATTCTGTTCTGTTGCCTCCATCTTCATCAATGCAAGTCTCTTACGTTCTTTAAATTTAGCAATACCTGCTGCCTCTTCAATAAGAAAACGCCTCTCCTCTGGATTTGCATTTATAAGGTTTTCAATCCTTCCCTGTTCAACAATAGAATATCCGTTGACTCCAATACCTGTATCAAGAAAAAGGTCAGTGATATCTCTTAATCGACACGGAACCTTATTTATCAAATATTCACTTTCTCCAGATCTGTAAAGCCTGCGGGTAACAGTAATCTCACTATACTGCTCGTAACCCCTTGGAGCTATCTCCCCATCATTTAAAAACGTTAGACTAACCTCTGCCATCCCTAATGGCTTTCTACCATCTGCTCCATTGAATATCACATCCTCCATTAACCGACCACGAAGATGTTTTGCACTTCGCTCACCTATTGCCCACAGAATTGCGTCAACAATATTAGATTTACCGCATCCATTTGGCCCAACAATAACGGTTATTCCTTCCGGGAAGACAAGGTGAAGTCGATCAACAAAAGACTTAAATCCAAAGACCTCGAGAGATTTGAGTTTCATGAAACCTCTTCATCCCTCCCTTTATCTTCACTTGATTTCTTATTGATATAATCAATGGCATTTTTAAGTCTCTCAATCACTCTATCCCTACCAAGGACCTCTATCACCTCATCGATGGGAGGACTCACTGTCTTTCCTGTTAAAGCAACACGAAGGGGCTGTGCAATTCTTAAAAGTGGCTCACCCTTTTCTTCGGCCAACTTTTTTATAAATTGATGGAAAGATTCTTTACTAATAGTTTGATGATTTGAGATGAATTTTGAAATATCTTCTAAATTAGGTAAAAAATCTTTCTTTAAATATTCTTTCTCAGCCTCTGGATCATAATTGATCTCACGGGTGAAATAGAATTCTGAAAGATCAGCCATCTCAACCAAGGTTTTAACCCTCTCTCTGAGGGATAAAACTGCCCTCCGAAGTAGATCAAGATCATTTATGCTATAACCCTTCGCCTCTAAAAAAGGTCTTAGTCTTTCGATTAACTCATCTAAATCTATCTTCTTTATATATTGACTATTTAACCAATCAAGCTTTCCGGGGTTGATTGCTGCAGGTGATCTACCTACAGCCTCAAGGCTAAACTTTTCTATCAATTCCTCACGACTAAACTCTTCTTGGTCTCCATAAGACCAACCAAGACGAACAAGATAATTCAGCACTGCCTGAGGCAGATATCCCATTCTTTTATATTCCATAACAGATTGTGCCCCATGACGTTTTGAGAGTTTCTTTTTATCAGGGCCAAGGATCATTGGAACATGACCGAACTTTGGCAAAGGATAGCCAAGGGCATAATAAATCTGGATCTGACGGGGTGTATTATTTAAATGATCATTTCCCCTTATCACATGGGTGATCTCCATTGTGGCATCATCAACAACCACCGAAAAATTATAGGTTGGAAATCCATCGCTTCGGATAATAATAAGATCATCAAGCTCCGAATTATCAAATTCAACTCGACCCTGTATAAGGTCATCCACAATGGTCTTGCCTTCATCTGGAGAGAGAAAACGAATTGCATAAGGGCTATTAGAAGGAAATGATCTTCTTTTTAGACATGTCCTATCATATTTCGGCTTTAGACCTTCTCTCAGTGCCTTCTCCCTTTTTTGCGACAATTCTTCAGGTGTACAGTAACATCTGTATGCCTTTCCCTTTCTTAGAAGTTCCTCTGCAGCCTCTTGATAGAGATGAAGTCTCTCGGTCTGAAAATAAGGCCCTTCATCCCAATCCATCCCAAGCCAGGTCATTGCATCCAATATCACCTGAATAGACTCCTTTGTAGAGCGAGCTACGTCAGTATCTTCAATTCGAAGTATAAAAGATCCATTATGTTTTCGTGCATATAACCAATTATATAGGGCTGTTCGGGCACCTCCTATATGAAGATCTCCAGTTGGACTCGGGGCAAATCGGGTTCTTACCTTCTCCATACCCAAACCTGTACATTAAATTTGTATAAATAATAAAAATCCCCCCACCCACTCTTTTAAAGAAGGAATGGAGGGATAATAATATTCAATTTTTTAGATAAGATTGTCAATAGCCTTTAAAGCCTCCTCAAGTTTCTTTGTCTCGGTCCCTCCAGCCTGTGCAAAATCTGCCCTACCCCCTCCTGTTCCACCGATATGGGCTGCTACCTTCTTTATAAGTTCGCTTGCATTGAAACGACTTGTTAGATCAGGGGTAATGCCCATTACTAAAGAAACCTTTTTATCATTCTCTCCACCAAGGAGAATAATTCCTGAACCAATCTTTATCTTCAGTTGATCAACGAACTCTCTCATCCTCTTAGGATCCTTACCATCTACTTTTGCCGATAACACCTTTACACCTTTTATCTCCTTTACCTTATTTAGAAGACTTAATATCTCCTGATGGCCCAATTTATCCTGATAAGAGGAGAGCTCTCTTTCCAATTCTTTTTGCCTCTGTAGTAAACGCTCAACCTTCTGTAAAAGCTCTCCTGGAGAAGCCTTTAAAATAGATGCAATTTCCTTTAATTCCTCTTCTTCCTTTTTAATATAACTGTATGCAAATTCTCCAGTAAGTGCCTCAATCCTTCTTACGCCTGCCGAGACACCTGTCTCATTTAGGATCTTAAAAATACCTATATCCCCTGTCCTTTGAGTATGGGTTCCTCCGCAGAGCTCGATACTGAAATCCGAAATCATCACGACCCTCACCTTCTCGCCATACTTCTCCCCGAACAGGGCCATCGCCCCCATTCTGAGTGCATCCTCTACATCCATGGTTGTTGTCACAACCTCTATATTTTCACGTATCTTTCTATTTACCAATGCCTCTATATTGTTCAAATCATCACTGCTAAGGGGTGAAAAATGTGTGAAGTCAAATCTTAGACGTTCAGCGGACACGAGGCTACCAGCTTGATGCACATGCTCTCCTAATATCTCTCTTAATACTGCCTGGAGTAGATGTGTTGCGGTATGATTTAGGGCAATTGCCCTTCTTCGATCCCGGTCTACACGAAGCGTAACATCCATTCCTTCTCTGACCACTCCCCTTTTAACCTTGGCCAGATGTACAATAAAATCCTCAAAGGGTTTTATTGTATCTATTACCTCTAAAGAGAAGTCCTCCTGAAATATCAAACCCCTATCCCCAACCTGACCCCCTGCCTCGCCATAAAAAGGGGTAGACTCGGTGATAAGTTCAACCTCATCACCTTCGCTTGAAGAGGATACCACTTCATTATTCTTTATCAACTTCAAAATCTTTGATTCTGATTGAAGCCCTTCATATCCTAAAAACCTTGTCCTAATACCCTCTGCATATAACTTTTTATATATCTCCTTTATTCTTCCTTCAGCCATCCCCTGCCAGGCCTGCTTACTCTTCTGTCGCTGTTTAATCATCTGGGCCTTAAACCCTTCTTCATCAATAACTATCCCTTGTTCTTGAAGGATTTCAGATGAAAGATCTAATGGAAATCCAAATGTATCATAAAGTCTGAATGCAACCTCTCCGGAGAATACCTTTTTTCCCATTCCCTTTAAAATTTCAATCTCTTCTCGCAAGATCTTGAGACCTTGATCAAGCGTTTCCTGGAATCTTTCTTCCTCCATTTGGATGACCCTGGAAATGAACTTCTCTGTCTCTCTTAGCTCAGGATAAGCCTCCTTCATAATATCAACTACTGTTTCTGATATTAAATATAGAAATGGCTCTTCAATACCAAGCATCCTTCCATGACGCATTGCCCTCCTCATAATCCTTCTCAAAACATAGCCCCGCCCCTCATTTGAAGGTAGTACGCCATCATTGACCAGGAATGTAGATGCCCTGCTATGATCAGCAATTACTCTCATCGAGACATCTTTTTCGGGATTGGCTCCATATGAAACCCCGCTTATCTTCTCAATTCTTTCAAATAATGGTCTAAAGAGGTCTGTATCATAGTTACTTCTTACACCCTGAAGAATAGCAGAAATCCTCTCAAGCCCCATCCCTGTATCTATGCACGGTTTAGCGAGGGGATGAAGTCTTCCCTCCTTGTCACGATTAAATTGCATGAAGACAAGATTCCATAGTTCTAAAAACCTGTCGCAATCACAACCTACATGGCAATCAGGTCTTCTGCAACCAACTCCCTCTCCCTGATCAAAAACTATTTCAGAACATGGACCGCATGGGCCTGTCTCGCCCATTGCCCAGAAATTATCCTTTTCTCCCATTCTGACAATCTTATATTCTGGGATGCCAATCTTACGCCAAATCTCGAAGGCCTCTTCATCTTCCAGATATATAGTAATCCATATCTTTTCCTTTGGTAATCTCCATTCGTTTACTATAAGTTCCCATGCCCATTCAATTGCCTCTTTTTTAAAATAGTCACCAAAAGAGAAATTCCCTAACATCTCAAAAAATGTATGGTGTCGCGCAGTTCTACCGACATTTTCAAGGTCATTATGCTTTCCTCCTGCCCTGACACATTTTTGTGAAGATGTTGCACGGCTATACTCCCTTGACTCCTCACCTAAAAATACACCTTTGAATTGAACCATCCCTGCATTGGTAAATAGTAAGGTTGGATCGTTCTGGGGAACTAAGGATGAACTTTTTACAATTTGATGTCCTTTATTTTCAAAATATCTTAGAAAGGCCTTTCGAATCTCATTAGAATTCATTGTTTAAAGCGTGTCCCCCTCCTTATCTCCGTCTTATTATCTACAGTCCTTTCAAGCTGTGACCTTTTCTCTTTTTCTGCCTCCTTCTCCATTTCTAAGGTAGCAAAGTCCTCCCATGTAGCATCACTCGTTGCAAGGATCCCTTTCACCCTTAAGGTAAAGTCATCAGGATTTGTACAGTGTTTTAGTGCCTCTTCAAATGTAATAAGCCCCTCTTTCAGTAAAAACATAAGTGATTGATCAAAGGTTTGCATCCCGTAGGCTGTTACACCCTTTGAAATTGCATCGAGGATCTCATTTGTTTTATCTTTTTCAATAATGCACTCTCTTATACGTGCTGTTGAAACCATTATCTCAACTGCTGGTACTCTACCTGCACCATCTGCCCGTGGAACCAATCTCTGAGAGATTACACCTTTGAGTACGCCTGCAAGCTGGAGCCTTACCTGCTTCTGGTGGTAAGGTGGAAACACTGAAATGATACGATTTACAGTCTCTGTAGCATTTAAAGTATGGAGTGTTGAAAGAACAAGATGACCTGTCTCCGCTGCAGTAAGCGCTGTCTCAATGGTTTCAAAATCTCTCATCTCGCCCACTAATATCACATCAGGATCTTGACGAAGTGCAACCCTGAGGGCACTGGAAAATGTGCTTGTATCAGAACCAATCTCTCTTTGGTCTATAATAGATTTTTTATCTTCATGAACAAATTCTATTGGATCTTCAATTGTGATGATATGGCTGTTCCTTTCGTTATTTATAATATCTATCATAGAGGCAAGGGTTGTGGACTTACCGCTTCCAGTGGTTCCTGTCACAAGTATGAGCCCTCTTTGCTCAAGGGCAATATTTCTGATTACAGGTGGAAGATGAAGTTCTTCGAGACTCTTAATCTGATATGGAACGATTCGCAGGGCTATCCTTATTTTGCCTCTTTGTTGAAATACATTTACACGAAAACGACCAAGACCATAGACCTCATAACCCATATCGACTTCTCTATTCTTTATAAACCTCTCCTTCTGCCAATCATTCATTAGACTGAAGGCCATCTTTGATACTTCGTTAAGATCAAACGGTTTCAATTTATTCCAGGGTTTTAGGACACCATTTATTCGAAAAATTGGAGGAGAGCCAACTTTTATATGGACATCAGAGGCCTCCTGTGAAAGTGCCTCTATTAAGATTTGATTTAAATCCATTCTTTTATCCTCCTCTCTTAAATTGTGGATCCCATCTTAGATGTTTTAAAATTTTCTATAATTTCTTTCTCTATCTGTTCGAGTATCTTTGGTCTCTCCTTCAGGAACTGTTTTGCATTCTCCCTTCCTTGTCCTATTCGATCTCCATGATAGGTATACCAAGTACCACTCTTCTCAACGATATTCTTCTCCACTGCCAAATCCAAAATGTCCCCTTCTCTCGATATCCCCTCTCCATGGATGATATCGAATTCAACCTCCTTAAAGGGAGGGGCAACCTTATTTTTTACTACTCGAACCTTTGTGCGAGAACCTATGATATCCTGGCCTTGTTTGATAGATGCAGTTCTTCTAATATCGAGACGTATAGACGAATAGAATTTCAATGCATTACCACCCGTTGTTGTCTCTGGGTTCCCGAACATTACACCAATCTTCATCCTTATCTGATTTACAAATATCACAATAGTATTGGATTTACTGATCGTTGCAGTCAATTTTCTCAAGGCCTGAGACATAAGTCTTGCCTGAAGTCCCATGTGGGCATCTCCCATCTCTCCCTCTATCTCAGCCTTTGGAACGAGAGCAGCTACAGAATCTATCACTATCACATCCACTGCACCACTTCTTACAAGGATCTCTGCAATCTCCAAGGCTTGCTCACCCGTATCAGGCTGGGAGATAAGAAGGTCGTCTATCTTAACACCCAATCTCTTTGCGTATTGGACATCCAGTGCATGCTCTGCATCAATGAAGGCAGCAATACCGCCCTTCTTTTGGGCCTCTGCTATAACATGGAGGGCAAGCGTAGTCTTACCAGATGCCTCTGGACCAAAAATCTCTACAACCCTTCCTCTGGGTAATCCTCCTACACCAAGTGCGAGGTCAAGCGAGAGCGACCCAGTAGATATCGTTGGAATCTCTCCAGGTACGGTTTCTTCACCCAATTTCATAATAGCACCCTTTCCATACTGTTTTTCGATCTGGCTAACCGCTATGTCAACTGCCTTTAGTTTACTTGAGTCAACCTTTTTGCTTGTCTCTTCCTTCATATATATAGCCCTCCTTAAATTGGCCCTTTTAAATTAAATTTTAACTTCTTAACCTTACTTCCTCCAATGCAGTATAGATAGGTCCTTGTCTTGTTAGTTCACTTTTAAATAAGACTACCTTTTCAACCTTAAATTCTCCAAAATCGTCTCCCTGAAACCTTTCAAGCCTTTTAATTAAATCCCCTTTCTCCTTAAACGATCTCATCCTTCCCAAGGTGAGATGGGGATGAAAGGGTCTTTTCTCAGCTTCAAACCCGAGTCTTTCAAAGGCCTTCTCAAGCTGGTCCTGAAATTTAGAGAGGATACCCCTTTCATCTATTACACCTATCCATATCACCCTTGGAGTCTTTAGATTTGGAAAGCTACCAACACCTCTTACCTTTATAGAAAATGGTAAATACGATTCTATAATTTTATCCGCAGTTTTGATAATAGGTTCGATCTTTGAGTCCTCAATATTACCAAAAAATTTAAGCGTGATATGAATATTCTCTGGATCGACCCATTTTATATCGGCGTTGGAAGATTTTAAATCCTTTTGAACCTCTTCAATCTTTCTCAGAATATCCTCAGGTATTTCTATTGCAAGAAAGCTTCTTATCACCTAATGAAACCTTCCGTTTTCTTTAAAAGACATCTAAATTGATGTTAGCATAATTTGGAAAAAAGTCAAACAGAAATTTTGACTTTTCAAATAGTTATGATATTCTTTTATTAAAGATAAATACATTTTTACCTAAAAATGGATACCCCTGGGAAGTACTTAAAAAGAGAAAGAGAATCAAGGAATCTATCCTTAAAAGAGGTCTCAAGGGCCATAAGAATAAAAGAATCTTTCCTTTGGGCAATTGAAGAAGACCGCTATGATCTTCTTCCACCCCCGATTTATGTGAAAGGTTTTCTAGCAACTTACGCAAGATATTTAGGCCTTGATCCAAAAGAAATATATCAGGTCTATCAAGATTATTTAAAAAATACTAATCTTTCTCCTTCTAAAAAACCAGATTCAGAGGGTTTGCCCCATAGAAGGAGGCTATTTCTAACTCTATTGATCATTGCTGTTATTTCCTTTGGCATGATTTTTTGGTTATTGAAATCTCCTAAAGATAGTCCTAAATTTCGAGAAGAGAAAAAACCACCTTCGCAGGACTTGCACTTGAAATCTCCCGTTTCGATCGGAGATAAGGAAGAATTAAAAGAAAATTTAGAAGATAAAGAAATATCAAATAATATTCTAACAGAAAAGAAAAAACCATCTGTTGAAGTGATTGAAGCCTCTTTAGGTTCTGAAGTAAAAGAGGAGGCAGGAAGGAATACAATCATTGGAAAGGCCTCTGAATTTATATGCAATAACCAGAGAGTCTATTTTTTTACAAGAATAAAAACCGACCAGGATATTAAAGTCTCACACGTTTGGTACTGGAAAGACAAAGAATTCCAGAGAATTGAAATGAATGTTAAGCCTCCACTCTGGTCAATCTACAGTTATCTTACCCTTCGTGCAAATTTATATGGTCCTTGGAGGGTTGAGCTCAGATGGAGAGATGAAATCCTAAATAGTCTAAATTTTTATGCGCACGAGGTTCGTTAAGCCTATTCACCTTGCGACCTTTTTTTTAAAAAGAATTCTAAAAGTATCAGAATTATAGCAAGGACAGCACCTAAAAAATTTATTGATCGTGCAAATTTTAAAATCCCCATAGGGATCAATAGTGAAGATCCAGTAATCCAAAATAGGATTCGGTATAAAATTCCAATTGGTCGGTTAGTATACCCAATCATAGCAGAAGAGATGAACCATACACCCGCTATAGCTGTAAATACGTCAATGAGTATAAAAATTGGATTACCCCGAAGTATTAAAGTTCCTGAAAATACAAAAAGGAAAGGGATGACAAATGCTGTCCAACCAAATCTCATTGCTGCATAACCTGTACGCATTGGCTCTGCTCCACTTAAAGTAGCTGCTGCATAGGCACCAATCGCAACAGGAGGTGTAATCATAGACATCATTCCATAATAGAGGATGAATAGATGGGCTGCCATAGGATCGATCTTCATCTGAACCAAGGCAGGAGCGACCAGAGTTGCAAGTAGTATGTAGACAGCACCAGTGGGCATTCCCATCCCGAGAAGAATCGAGAGTATTGCTGCCAGGAGAAGTAAAAGTATGATATTTCCTCCAGCTATCTGAATTAAGGATATGGTTAAACCAAAACCAAGTCCTGTAATGTTTAAAACACCAATTACAATTCCAGCGCCTGCACCAATCATAAAGATTTGAAGTATATTCGTCCCTGTGCTCCTGAATATTTCGAATACTTCTCCGAGCCCTATACGTTTCCCTCTATAACCTATGACCATTGTAAGGGCCACAACAATTGCACAGGCAAGTAAAGCGCTTTGCTGAATTGGATAGTTGAGGAAAAATATGGTTATGACTAAAACTATAAACGGAACTGAAAAGAACCAACCGCTTTTTATGACAGGAAGCGCAGGAGGAATCTTTTCCTTTGGAACTCTTGAAATTCCATAACGACCTGCTTCGAGATCAGCCTCAATAAATAAGGCTCCGTAGTACAGAAGAGATGGTATAATTGCAGCAATACAGACCTTTGAATAAGGAACTTGAAGAAATTCTGCCATTATAAATGCCGCAACTCCCATAACCGGAGGCATAAGCTGACCACCTGTTGATGCTACTGCTTCGATTGCACCTGCAATATGGGAACGATATCCAGCTTGTTTCATTAAAGGGATTGTGACTACACCCGTTGAAACCACATTGGCTACAGTACTTCCTGAGATTGTCCCAAAAAGAGAAGAGGCAACAATAGCTATTTTGGCAGGACCTCCCCTATATTTTCCCATTATAACCATTGATATATCTGTAAAGAAAGAAGACCCACCTGATAAGGATAATGCTTGACCAAACATTATAAAGGCAACGACAATGGTAGATATAATCTTCAGGGGCATTCCCAAGATGGCTGTTGAATCCCAAGTAAGAAAATATAGCAAACGGTTAGCCTCAATCTTATTCCCTTTTAAATAACTTGGTAACTGATGACAGATTAATGCCAAGATGATAAATGCTAAGACAATAATCGTAATTGACCAACCAGATGTTCTTCTGAGACCTTCAAGGATAAGCGGAATTACGATGATGGCTATCAAAAGTCCAATCTTAGGAAAATTTGTTGAAAATTCAGATAGTCTTGGGTAATAAATGGCAATGTAAGTCCAGCAGGCGAAGCAAAGGAAAGAAGCTATTAGGTCATACCAAGGAATAGGGCCTTCCCTCTTTTTCCTTTTTCCTCCTGGAACGTAGAGATATACGAGCATTCCAGCAAGGCCAAACATTTCTGCAAAGAACTGCTCAGGATAAAATATAAAACCAATCCTTCGAAAGAGATCGATAGCCTCAAAAACTGTCCCAAGGGGTATAATAAAAGAGAGAAATATTATGAATTTAGACACAAAAAGACCTTTTCGATATTTTTTAACTTTAATCTATTAAAAATTCTATTAAAAATTGAAACATTTATGGCTTAGATGGCCAGATACCAACTTCTCTGTAAAACTTTATTGCACCCGGATGGAAACTTACTTCACGTATTGGAGTGGCCATCCTTTTTGGAGAGAAGCTCTTAAAAGCCGAAAATGAAGCGACAAGATCTTCTTTGTTTTCATAAATTGCCTTTACTACCTTATAAACTATATCCTCTGGAGCTTTTATATGTGTGAATAAGACATTATCTTGGGTTGCAACTTTTGTAGGACCTGTTATACCTTCTAAGTTTGGAGCAGGGGTTACTTCAGATATATATAGTTCAGGGATTATCTTCTTCATCCGTGCTACTGCCTCTGGTGAGTCATCGATTGGCAAAACCCTTAGCCCACCCACCTTTGAGCTTACTTCCAGAACAGCAGCTGAACCTAAAGCAAAGAAGAGCACATCTGTTTTCCCGTTGCCAAAATCTTCAGCAGAACGGGCTACATTGGGTGAAGGAACCTGTTTTACATCATCATAGGTTAAGCCTGCATTAGCAAGCTGTGCCTGTATAGCCCTTGCTATGGCCTTCTGCGCATGAAAGCCACTTGGAACCCTTTTCCCCTTCAAATCCCTGATCGATTTAATATTTGAATCTTTTCGAACATGAAGTGCAACCCACATGGGCATTAATGTAGCTGCCATTCGAAGATTCTTTCTTGGGCCCTGATCCTGATACTCTTCAATACCCAAAAATGCTAATGAAAGATCAGAGGCATTTGCAAGACTAAAAATCGCTAATCCTGCATCAATTGCTCCAAAGGGTCTTGTAGCACCGGGTTGAACTGTTGCATTTAGGCCAACCTTCTCAACAATAACCTTTGCAATAGCAGAACCAGCAGAATGTGTGAAAGACCCTGGAGGCGTTGTCATAATTCCTATGACCTGAGCATAAATTATACTGTTTGCTAAAAAGATTAAAAAAAGTACTGATAAAAACCTTACCAATCGTCGAGTAGACATCTTTTCAACCTCCTTTATTGGTTGTTAATGCCCCTCACAGAACCGTGCTTGAGGTTTTCCCTCACACGGCTCTTCAGGAACACCTCCTCAATGCG
>JBBIOI010000081.1:0-15237 GCA_037443425.1 Deltaproteobacteria bacterium | reverse complement strand
ACATTCCCATCGGCCGGGGCCACTTATCCAGTTGAGGTATACCTTGTCTCAGGAGAGGTTGAGGCGCTAAAACCAGGAGTTTATCATTATATATATTCAACACATAGTCTTAAAAAAATAAAGGATCAGGATGTGAGAAGGCCATTATGTAAGGCATCACTCGAACAGAGTATGATCGAGGAGTCGGCAGTGAGTTTTATAATTGCGGCTGATTATCAGAGAACAACTAATTACTATGGCCAGAGAGGATTTCGTTATGTTTATATGGAGGTTGGTCATATTGGTCAGAATCTTTCTCTTCAAGCCATCGCTTTAAATATCGGGACAGTAATGATTGGTGCATTTGATGATAAGAGGGTAAAAGAGATACTTGAAATAGAAGAGGACCCCCTATATATCATTCCAGCCGGAAGGATTTGAAAAATGGATCTTTCTATAAAGGTCAGGGGTATCTATGCCACAGCACTTACACAGTTTTGTGTTGACAATAATTTTTTTATTATCGATCCATCAAAAGAGATACGAGAAAGATTCAAAAATTATAAAAAAATGGCTGATCAAGGATCAATTGACATTGAGATAAGGGATCTTGAAGATCGTCAAGGAGTCCTTTTAAAGGGCGAGGAGAGGAAATTAAAGGAGTTTTCTCGAATGATACAGTTATCTCTTTTTGATGCTATTTTAAGGGAGCAAAAGGGCGAAAAATCTGGCCTAATTTTCATTGAGTTTCCTTATCATTCTAAATCGATTCTGGATGAACTAAGGAATAGAGTCACGCCTACTGTTCCAAATCATCATAGATTAAGGATCATAGCTTCAGAATATGTGGATTTGATGGAAAAGATAGAGTTATCAAATCATCCAGAAAAGAGAGAGATTGTTGGGAAAAATCTCTGGGAAAAATCTCCAAGAAAGGTTGATCTTTAGCAGATTTGAAAAGGGAAAAGAATTAAAGATTGAGCATGTTAAACTGGATGGTAAAGTGGTCTTCCTTTCTGAGGGAGAGATAATGGGAAGTAAATTAAATGAAAAGATATTGATACTTAAGAGATGGAAATTTAAAGGCCGTAAAAACTATGATGGTTTAGATATTCCAAAGGAGCAGGGAGATTATGCGATAACAGAGATAAAGGAGGGTGAATGGTTTTATAAACACACATATCATAGACAAGATGGGACTATTATTGGTGAATATTATAATATCAATACTAAGATTGAGTTTTACCCAGACAGAATAAGATATATCGATCTTGAAGTTGATGTGGTCAGATGGCCTGATGGTCGTGTTGAGATTCTTGAAGAAGATTTATTGGAGAGGCGATTTAGAGAAGGTTTTATAACTCAGGAACTGGCAAACAAGGTTAAAGAAATCTCCTTTTCATTAAAGGAGATGCTTTTGAAATAGAGGGGTTGATAAATTATTAATCTTCATCTACTTTATTTTGATCTCGACTTAAAGTTGAGGCATTGTCTGATAATTTATTAAGATTACTTAGATAATCACATAAGTGAAGCCTTTGAAAGTTTTCGCCTTCTGGCTTAAAAGTTGTCAGTCTTAAAGAATCTTCTTTTTTAGTTGAGCCAGAAAGGCCAATCGATTCTGCAACCTCCTGCATTCCTTTGATTGTATAGTTTATCAATTCCTCTAATTCAATGTTTAACATCTTAGCACCTTTCTCAATTATTGAGCGGTCGACTCCTGCTGCAAACCTCTTGTCTTTCCATTTATTTTTTACAGACTTTACCTCTACATCAAAGACACTCTTGGTAGAACGAACAAGGGCTGTTGTCACAACAAGGCCTGTTAGTTCATCAATAGCATATAAAAATTTTTCTAAATCGCTTTCTGGCTTCACATCAGAACAGATTCCCCAACCGTGTGAAACGGCAGCACGTATATACTCCAAAGGCCATCCATTTTCTTTCAATATCTCCTCCGTTTTTTTACAATGTTTATCAGGGAACTTTTCATAATCGATATCATGAATAAGCCCTATTATGCCCCACTTCTCTTCATCTTCTCCCCTCAGTCTTGCTATATATCTCATAACACCTTCTACAGCATAGGCATGTTTCCGAAGACTTTCATTCTCTATATATTGATGTAACAATCTAAGGGCTTCCTCCCTTGTAGGCTTTTTAACCATCATAGTCCTCCTTCTAATTAATCTTTTATCATTTAAATGCTAAATGGTCAAATATTTAATTTTAAATATTTTTATTTTAAATTAATATATAGCTTCACAAGCAGGCCAATTGCGAGGGAGTAAAATTTTTTAAATGCAAGGAGGGATATACGTTCATCTTTATAGGTGGCATTCAACCCAGGAAGGTTAAGATTGATGATCAGCCAAGAATGTGTCCAAGCTGTGGTTTACCATCTGCCAGGCTTAAAAGGCTTGATCATTATCTGAGTCTCTTTTTTATTCCTATCATCCCGGTTAAAAGAGGGGAAAGATTTATTGAATGTAACAGATGCGGTGGAATATTTAATGAGATGGGTGAAACCCAATCAAAAGGAACTATCATATCAGATGAACATTCCTATGAAGTGTGGAATATTTAATGAGATGGGTGAAACCCAATCAAAGCCATCTTTCTATATTCAACAAGAAAAGATTTGTCCACGATGTGGAGAGGAGGTCTCAGAGGATTTTAAGTTTTGCCCTTATTGTGGACAAAAGATTTATTGAGATTCTGAATCCGATTTATTAAATAGATCCCTCAAATCTTGACAAAGTTCTTCTGGAGAAACTGTACACATCACCTCCTGATGGAGTTTTTCAAAGAAGTTTATATCACTTGTGTTCCATGGAGGAACAAGCATCCTTGGGCAAAGCCTTCCATAAACCCATGATTCATTATTATTAGGATTTCCAGAAAAGAGAGATAGATTGAAACTGACTGTATGGCCTTTTAAATATCTAAAGATTTTTATAAGTCCTTTTGAGAAATCTTTGAAATCTTCATGATCCATATCCTCTATTAAATTTCTTTTAGGAAAAAGAATAATGATCTCTCCAAATATCCCTTTTGGTGCAAATGCTGTCAAAAAGTGGACATCTCCCTGCTGACCGATATACCTTTCTTTCTTTTCAATCTCCTCCTTTAAAAAGTCTTCCCAGAAAGGTGTTCCTTCTTTTTCTTTATATCTTTTTAATCCCTCTATTACCTTTTGATGATATAAGGTTGGATTATCTTCGGCAACTATATGTAGATGTGGATGATAGATAGCCCCTCCAGCTGGAGGAAGATAGTTCCAATTTATTGATGAAAAGTTGATATCTTTATAACATCTCCTTAATCTTTTTAATCCATCTTGAGCGAGTAAAAAGGCATTTATCAATAGTTCGAGATCAAATTGATCGAGATAAATAAAATGTTCTTCTGAAAAAATGACTAAGAGATTATATTGGGCATAAGGGAATGAATTCGGTATTAATGTTGCCTTCCCCATCTTTACCCTGCCCTCAGGAGCTATTTCTGGAAGAAGTTTTGGGGTTGAGGATGATATCTTTTCAGGACAAAAAGGGCAGACTTTGCGTGATTCTTCAATCTTATCTGATGGTATAGTCAACTCTGCAAATTTTCTTCGGTATGGAAGTATTCGTGAAACTTGATCTGTTAAAGGGTCTTTTCTTACTTCGAAATATATGGTCTTTTTAGAGTAGTCATCATTCGGGTCAAGAAAATATGATGATTTATCTAATTTTCGGAACTCTATTTTTGCCACTCAAAAACCTCCTTCTAAAATTTTTTAAATTTTAACATAAAATATCAGATGGAAGAAAATATTTCCATATTTTTAAAACAGAATTGCTATGTTAATATATTTGTTAAAAAATATGGTTTAGCAAATTTAGGAGGTGATTTAATAATGAAGATTAAAGCTAATGGTATTCAAATCAATTATGAACTCTCTGGGAAAGAGGGCTCACCTGTGGTTATCTTAAGCCACTCACTTGCTTCAAGTCTCATTATGTGGGAGCCCCAATTAAAGGCACTTGAGCCACATTTTAAAGTTCTTCGCTATGATATTCGTGGTCATGGAGAGAGTGATGTTACAAAAGGGCCATATACGCTTGAGCTATTGTCTGATGATGTTGTTGGACTGCTTGATAATCTGGGAATAGATAGAGTTCATTGGGTTGGTTTGTCACTTGGGGGTATGATAGGTCAATCTTTTGCATTAAATCATCCTGATCGTCTCATTAGCCTTGTTCTCTGTGATACAACAGCGAGGATACCTGAAGAGGCACAACCCTTATGGGAAGAAAGAATTAAGACTGCATCCGAAAAAGGACTGAGTGCATTACTTGATGAAACTATGGAAAGATGGTTTAGCTCGTCTTTCATTGAAAAGAATCCACCTATATTGTCAACGATACGTAAACAATTTCTTTTAACCCCACTTGAGAGTTACCTGGGATGTGTTTATGCAGTAAGAAAAATAGATTATCTTGATCAACTTTCTAAGATAAAGATACCAACACTTATTATGGTTGGTGAGAATGATATAGGGACACCAATTTCTGCTTCAGAAGCCATTCATGAAAGGATAGAGAATTCAAAGCTTGTGATCATTCGATCTGCGAAACACCTATCAAATGTAGAAAAACCAGAAGAGTTTAATTCAACCCTTTTGGCATTCTTAAAAGAGGTAAAATAAAATCCTTTTTAAGGAGGATAATATGAAGGTTTTAGGAATTCTTGGAAGTCCTCGAATAGGGGGGAATAGTGATATTCTATTAGAAGAGGCTTTAAGAGGGGCCAAAGATACAGGGGCAGAGACCGAAAAGATAGTGCTTGTAGAGAAGAAGATATCTGGATGTCTTGATTGTAAAAGATGTAACGAAAAAGGGATATGCGCCATAAATGATGATATGATTGAAATCCACAAAAAGATACTTGAATCTGATACTGTTATCCATAGTGTACCACTCTACTTCTGGGCTATGACTTCACAGATGAAGGCATATCTGGATCGTTGGTGTGCCTTCTTTGATTCTGAGTGGCGAATTCATGAGGACTATGTCCCTAAATTCAAAGCAAAGAGGATTGGTCTCATAACAGTATGCGGGGATCCTGATGTTCGAACAGCAGATCCAATAGTTCATAGCTTTAAGACGACTTGCCAATTTATGGGTTTAAAATGGCTTGGTCTTGTTCAGGCATCGGCAACGGAGAAAGGAGAGATCGAGGGGAATGAAAAAATAAAAAAAGAAGCTTATAATCTTGGTAAAAAAGGGGGATCAATTTAACATATATTAATGGAAGTATAAAATAAATGAAACTTTAATATGGGGTGGGCAACTCAACAAGGTCTTGACATTGACCGAAAAAATTATAAATGGGAAGGGGATTTTTTTATCAATACCCATAAACCTCCTTCCCTTATAATTTCAAAATTAGCCTTTATATTACTCTCATTAATATCTTCATAAATCTTGTTTTCATTTACTTCTACCTTTCCAATTTCTAAATTCAATTTGCGTGATCTTTCCCCAATCTTTTTTATCACCTCATCAGGTGTAAATTTACCAAACCCACCACCAATAAATGCTGTCCCTTCAGGTTTTAGAATCCTGTATATCGCTTTAAAATCTACCTTAAAAAGGGAAGGAAAGAAAAAGGCGCCACGGAATATAACGAGATCAGCCTCTTGATCTTTTATATCTTTTAAGGAAGGATCTGTTTCAAGGATTTTTATACTTTTTTCCAATCCTTTTTTTCGTGATTCCTCAAGGAAGAACTCTTTCATGCCCTTAGGAAATGTTGCTATTGTAAATGAACTTCCTACCCCATTTTCTATTAGGCTAAATATTACTCCACAAAAAGGTCCAATCTCAAAGACATCTCCATCTTTACGACCATAGAGTTCTTCGATGTATATGGAAAGATATGGATATACAGGGCTCCAGAGTAAATCTATTTCTTGAATCAGGTTTAAATTAAAATTATCGGTTATTTTATTACATTCCATTTAATTTAAGAACCAAGCCTTTTACAAAGCTCTGCTACTCGTTTACCCAATTTTTTCCCATTTTCAAGTATTTTTTCATCAGGTGTACCACTGCATGCAACACCATAATGACCTGTTGCATCCATTGGATCTCCTACTACAATCATTCCATATATGAGGAGGCATTGGATAATGGACATAATGGTTGTTTCCTTACCACCAGATGGATCTGCAGATGTAGCAAATGCAGCCCCAACCTTGTTTTCCATCTTCTTTCTAATTCCTACAAATTCATCAAAGACGCGTTTTAAATCAGATGCCATTACACCAAAATATGTAGGAGAACCAGCGATAATACCAGAAGAATTTATAAAATCTTCCTTAGTAACATCTTGTGTTGTCCTTAGTAGGGCTGAAAAGCCTTGTACTGAATTTACACCCTCAGCTATTTTCTCAGCGAGTTTTTTGGTGTTTCCTCCTTTTGAGTAGTAAAGGATTAGTACCTGCATAAATAACCTCCTCATTTAATATAAATGTTTATATTATGCTTACTGATATCAGCGCTTGTCAATATATTAAAAAGATATTTCTGAAAAAGTTTTTGAAAGACTGGGGAGGTAGGGTTCAAAACCCTTCGAATGCGGGCTTTTAATGTTTAAATTGCTAACAATCGCTTGAGAAAAAACCAATTATTTTAAGGGGGTTAATCAATAGTGCTAATCTATAAAATGTATCCGCTCGAAGGCTTTTTCACCCCACCTCCCCATTTATGAAAAGATTTTTATATAGTTTTTCTGAGGTCTCAAAAAGATACTTCTGAAAAAGTCATTGAAAGATTTAGGAGATAGGGATTAAAAACGCTTTTTTTACTACTTAAGGACTTTTTCATAAACCTCAAAAAAGATAGTTTTAAAAATAGGTCTATGGAAATATTTTTTGGATTGGATAAAATAGATTAATATGAAGATCATATTGTTACAACTTCCGATACAAGGTCACGATTTTTTCTTTAGCCATGAAAACATACCCCTTGCCATTTCTTACCTTAAGGCAATAGCAGATCAGATGGGATTGGAAGCTGAAATACTACCCACTCATATAATGAACTATGGAAGCGATCAATCCATAATCCGGTCCATTATAGATTTTAAACCCGCTATAATAGGGATGAGTTGTTATATGTGGAATTTAGAACGAAACTTATTTATAGCAAGGGAAATTAAAAAGCATCTACCTCAAGCTACTATAATCTTGGGAGGGCCTGAGATCACACCAGAAAATGGGTTTCTTCTGAACCACAGTGATTTTGATATTGGCGTAGTGGGAGAAGGTGAATGGATATGGAAGGTAATACTACAATCTTATCCAGAGATTCCAAAAATCCCTGGATTACTAATTAAAGAGGAAAAGGGATGGTATTTTACTGGTGTTAACACCTTTCTAATGGATCTTAACGAAGTCCCATCACCTTTTCTTACAGATGCATTGAATTTAAAAGGTATATTATGGCTTGAATCTGTCCGAGGTTGCATAAATCGTTGTGCTTACTGCTACTATCATAAAAATTATCCCCTTCTGAGAATATTTTCCTTAGAAAGGGTCGTTAAAGAAATTCAGAGGGCTTGGGATCGAAATTTTGAGGAGATTATATTTCTTGATCCTTGTTTTGATAGACATCCAAAATTAAAGATTTTTTTGGAGAGAATGGTTGAGATCAATGTAGATAAAAAGTTGAAATTCTACGCTGAAGGTGAGCTTCAGGATATAGATTTTTCCATTGCTAAATTGATGGGTAGGGCCGGGTTTGTTGAACTGGAGGTTGGTCTTCAAAGCATAAATAAAGAAGCACTTAAAATAATTCACAGACGATTTAATCCCGATCGTTTCATCAAAGGGATTCGTCTGCTTCAAAAAGAAGGTATTGAAGTAATGGTTGACCTGATTGTTGGATTGCCAAAGGATACTCTTTATGATATCGTTAGAAGTATCGAATGGATCATAGAAAATGAGGTTTACGACTACTTGATGCTTTATCCCCTAAGTTTAATTCATTCAACAGAGCTTCATCAAAAGGCAGTTGAATTAGGTTTAAAGGCAATGCCCTATCCCCCATATTTTGTAACAAAGACCCAAAACTTAAATGCAGAAGAGATTCATCAGGCCTTTATAGAATATGAGAAATACATGGGGGAGGAGATATCTCCTATTGAGATGCCAATCGGATTAGATAAGAATAAAAAGGATCTTTCATTTCTATGTGGATTAGACTATTCAATTGATTTTGGAAACCCGAAAGACATAGAGGCGATAAATTTAAATAAGACCGCATATAGTCTCACAGTAAAGATGTCTCGAGAAATATTGGGAATGCCTGAAAGGTGGATCGGAACATTAAAAGGGTATCTCGAGAAGAATCCTTTTAGCCTTATTTCAATTGAGGTACCATCGGATATATACCCTGAGGATCTTGCCACACTATTTGATCTGGCCAGGGGACGTTCGCATATCATAGACCGTGATTATACTGTAACCCATACACCATATAGAAGCTTCTTAATATTTACAAAAGATAAAGGGCTGATATGGAAATGGCCTGATCCGCGAGAATGGACCTCAGTTGAATTAAGTGACGGACAGAAGGTTTCTTTTACTCCCGTATGCACAGTTGTTACAGGTGAGGAAATACCAGATTGGTTTATAGGGTATATTCAAGGTCGTTATAAAAATCCTCCTCAAATGAGATTATGGCAATTAGCCGAAGATTGATATTAAGGAAGGAGAAAGATTATGGAAGATAAGGTCTTTAGAACTTTATGTGGATTCTGCCATACTAATTGTGGATTATTGGTAACTGTTAGTGATGGTAAGATTTACCGAGTTGTTGGCGATCCAGATCATCCAGTCAATAGAGGGTATATATGTGTTAAGGCAATGGCAATAAAGGCCTTAGTTGAGTCACAGGATCGACTGAAATTTCCTTTAATGAAAAAGAAAGGAGGATTTGAGAAGGTTTCGTGGGATGAGGCCCTTGACTTTGCAGCCGATAGACTCACAGAGATAAGAGAAAGATACGGTCCAGAGGCTCTGGTTCGTTCAGGTGGAGCACCTGTGAGTTATGAGGCACGTGATGGATTTCTGCAGTTTATGGGTGTTTATGGTTCACCTAACTTTACAGGGGCAGCTAATCTTTGTGCAGTGCCAAGGCAGGTAGCATTTATAAATACCTTTGGAGATAGGCCTGAACCAGACTATGAGAATACGAAATTAATCATATTCTGGGGAGTGAATCCTGTTAATACGACTCGTTTTAGTGCCTACGCTTCATATGATGGATTTAATAATATCATTTCACGGGCAAAACAGAGGGGTGTTAAGATCGTTGTAGTTGATCCAGTTCGTTCAGAAACTGTTGATATAGCGGACGAATGGATAAGGCCGAATATAGGAACTGATTCCGCCCTTGGGCTGGCAATGATACATACGATTATAAATGAGGAACTTTATGATTATGAGTTTGTAAAGAATTGGGTAATTGGATTTGATGAGATTAAAAAACATGTTTCTTCCCTTTCACCCGAATGGGCTGAGAAGATAACATCGGTTCCTGCAGATAAGATAAGAGAGTTTGCAAGGCTTTATGCTAAGACCGATGGAGCATTGATCCATGATGGAAATGGGCTTGATATGCATACAAATGGTGTAGACATGGTTAGAGTGATCTGCCTGTTAATAGCTCTTACAGGAAATATAGATAAACCCGGTGGCAATGTCTTCTTTTCTATTGTTCCACAGAAGAGTCTTCCCACTGTAAAATTTGACAAGAAGTGGATAGGCTGGGAAGAGTTTCCATTATTTCCGCAGGTTTCTTTTCCTTCTTTTAAAAACGCATTACTTGAAGGGAGACCCAACCGACCAAGGGCAATGATTGTTCACCACAGTAATCCTGTAATCATACAAGCCAATCAGGAGAGGACAAAAAAGGCCTTAGAGAGTTTGGATTTTCTAATGGTCGTTGATATCTTTCCAACAGCAACTACAGAGATAGCAGACCTGATACTACCTTCAGCAGCAGATTTTGAAAGGGTTGACTACAGGGCCTATTCAAGTAGTAGCGGTGGCTTTTTAGCACTTCGTGAAAAGGTTGTAGAACCACCAGGAGAGGCAAGATCAGTTTTTGAGATAGAATACGAACTGGCCAAGAGGATGGGAATTGAGAAGAATTATCCATTCAGAAGTACTGAAGAATGGATTAATTTTGTTTTAGAGCCATCAAAGGTTACCTTAAATGACCTAAGAAATAATCATATCATTTATGCTTCCAAGCCGGTTAGTTATTATAAATATAAGAAAGATGGATTTAATACACCTTCCCGTAAGGTGGAATGCTACTCAGAAAGGTTCAAGACCTTTAAATATAACCCATTACCATCGTTTGAATATCCTATGGAATCACAGATTTCTCATCCTGAATCAGGAAGAAGATTCAGACTTCAAGGGACTACAAGGAAGCCATATGAATTTGTCCATTCAAAGCTAAAGAATTTAGAACCACTTAATAAGATTTATCCAGAGCCATTTGTAATAATTCATCCAGAAAATGCCTTTGAGCGAGGTATAAGAGATAATGATCTTGTTGAAGTAGTATCTCCAAGAGGGAGGATAGAATTAAAGGCAAAGATTTCAGATGCTACAAAGCTTGGGTTATTAATTATTGATTTTGGATGGGGAAATCCTACAGATAAGAAGGCAAATATAAATATCCTTGTAAGTGACGAGGTATGGGATCCTATTTCGGGTGGATATCCTAATAGATTGTTTCTTTGTGATATTAAGAAAAAATAGGGAAAAGAAAATTTTATTTTCGTTGAAACACAATATATTGTAGTTTCATTTATATTTTTTCGAATTAGTTGTGTTGAAAATATTTTAAAAAACATTTATAATTATTGACAAATCTATAAAAATTTGCTAATATTTAAAAGTTTTATCTAAATCTCCAAAAAAGGAGATTTTTTTTCTAATCTTTATGACAGATAAGGTAAAGATATGCCAACCATAAATCAACTTGTTAGAGAGGGAAGAAGAAAGGTTAAGGCAAAGACATCTGCCCCTGCCCTAATGGGCTGTCCACAGAAAAGGGGAGTATGTATAAGGGTATATACCACTACTCCCAAAAAGCCAAATTCAGCTCTAAGAAAGGTTGCGAGGGTAAGATTGACAAATGGTATGGAGGTAACAAGTTATATCCCTGGAATTGGCCATAACTTACAGGAGCATTCGGTAGTTCTTATTAGAGGTGGAAGGGTTAAAGACCTGCCAGGAGTAAGATATCATATCATAAGAGGCGCCTTAGATTCTGTTGGTGTTCAGGATCGAAAGAAAGGGCGCTCTAAATACGGAGCCAAGAAACCTAAATAATCTTTTTCCTGATACCTTAAAAGGTTATTAAAAAGAGAAGGAGTTTTCATGCCCAGAAAAGGAGATGTGAAAAAGAGAGAGATATTACCTGATCCAAAGTATAATGAAACACTGGTTACAAAATTTATAAATGGGATAATGCGAAGGGGAAAAAAGAGTGTAGCAGAGAAGATCTTCTATCAATCACTTGATCTAATCAAAGAGCGGACTCGGCAAGACCCTTTAAAAATATTTCATCAAGCCTTAGATAATGTAAAGCCTTTAATTGAGGTTAGACCACGAAGGGTTGGGGGTGCGACTTATCAAGTACCAGTGGAGGTAAGACCAGACAGAAAAGTTGCTCTGGCAATTAGATGGATAATTTCATATGCAAAGTTACGTTCCGAGAAGACGATGCAAGAAAAACTTTGTGCCGAATTGATTGATGCAGCCAATAATAGGGGTGCCTCAATAAAAAAGAAAGAAGATACCCATAAGATGGCAGAGGCCAATAAGGCCTTTGCCCATTATAGATGGTAATTAAGAGGTGTTAAAGAGGTGTTAGATTCAGGACTATTATTGAAAGAGAAGACAAGAAACATTGGCATCATGGCTCACATCGATGCTGGTAAGACAACTACTACTGAAAGGATCCTTTATTATACAGGTGTAACTCATAGGATTGGAGAGGTTGACGAAGGTTCCGCAACAATGGACTGGATGGAACAGGAAAAGGAGAGGGGAATTACTATTACCTCTGCTGCTACAACCTGTTTCTGGAAGGGGTATAGAATAAATATTATAGACACTCCAGGTCATGTTGACTTTACGATCGAAGTAGAAAGGTCTTTAAGGGTATTGGATGGAGCAGTAGCCATCTTCTGTTCTGTTGGTGGTGTAGAACCACAATCAGAGACTGTTTGGCGACAGGCTGATAAGTATAGGGTTCCAAGGATTGCATTTATCAATAAGATGGATAGAAAAGGTGCTGACTTTCAAGGTTGCATACAGATGATGGTAGATAGGTTAAAAACACTTCCAATTCCTATTCAGATACCTTTAGGGGTAGAGGATGATTTTAAGGGTGTGATAGACCTGCTTTCTATGAAGGCAATTATTTATGATTCCAATAGTCTTGGTGCCCATTATAATGTAGTCGATATTCCAGAATCATATATAAAAGAGGCTAAGAATCAGAGGGAGGTATTGATTGAAAGATTGGCTGAAATTGATGATCTATTAATGGAAAAGTTTATAGATGGACAAGAGATTACGGAAAGCGACATAAAAAAGGCCCTAAGATCAGTAACACTCAGTTTGAAAGGGACACCAGTGCTTTGTGGTGCTGCCTTTAGAAATAAAGGAGTTCAACCGCTTCTCGATGCCATCATAGATTATCTCCCTTCTCCACTTGACATACCGCCTGTCAAAGGTGTTGATCTTGAGGGAAATGAACTCAGCTTTTCTGCAAATAATGGTTGTCCACTTTCTGCCCTTGCATTCAAAATTATGAATGATCCATATACAGGTCAGCTTACATTTTTCAGGATATATTCTGGTTCTTTAAAGGCAGGTGACACCGTATATAATCCTACAAAAGGTAAGCGTGAAAGGATAGGCCGTCTTCTAAAGATGCATGCAAATAAGAGAGAGGAGATAAAAGAGGTTTCTGCTGGTGATATCTTTGCAGCAGTGGGTCTTAAATATACAACCACGGGTGATACAATCTGTAGTGAAAAGCAGCCGATCATCCTTGAATCGATTAAATTTCCGGAACCAGTCATATCAATCGCCATAGAGCCAAAGACAAAAGGAGATCTTGAAAGATTAGGGACATCTCTGCAAAAACTCGCTCTTGAAGATCCATCCTTTAAGGTTAAGACAGACGATGAGACAGGACAGACGATTATCTCAGGAATGGGAGAACTTCATTTAGAGATTATTGTCGATCGTCTTTTAAGAGAGTTTAATGTTGAAGCCAATATAGGTAAGCCTCAAGTTGCCTACAGGGAAACAATTACAAAGAAGGTTGAGGCAGAGGGGAGATTTATAAAACAGTCTGGTGGAAAAGGTCAGTATGGTCACGTTTGGTTAACAGTTGAGCCTCAACCATCAGGTAAGGGGTTTGAATTCATAAATAAGATTGTTGGTGGTGTAATACCCAAGGAATATATCCCTGCTGTAGAAAAAGGGGTCAGAGAAGCAATGGAAAGAGGGGTTATAGCAGGGTTTCCTATGATAGATATAAAGGTTACACTTACAGATGGGTCATTTCATGAGGTGGATTCTTCGGAAATGGCATTTAAGATTGCTGGCTCTTTAGCCTTTAAAGAGGCTGCTCGAAGGGCAAATCCAATACTGCTTGAGCCAATCATGTATATCGAAATTATAACGCCAGAGGAATTTATGGGCCAGGTGCTCAGTGATCTAAATTCAAGGCGAGGAAAGGTAACAAAGGTGGAATATCGTTCAGGCACAAATGTGATTTCTGGAGAGGTTCCACTTGCAACAATGTTTGGTTATGCAACGGATCTTCGTTCCCTCACTCAAGGGAGGGCAACCTTCAGTATGCAGTTTTCGCATTATACACAGATACCTCAGTCTGTGGGTGAGGAGATACTTTCTCAAATGAAAAGGGATACCTGAGGGTATCCTACAAAATTAAAGGAGGTAGCGAGAGATGTCGAAGCCTAAGTTTGAGAGGACGAAGCCGCATGTGAATGTTGGGACGATAGGGCATGTGGATCATGGGAAGACAACGTTGACATCAGCGATTACGAAGGTTTTATCTACGAGGGGATTGGCGCAGTATATGGCTTTTGATCAGATTGACAAGGCGCCTGAGGAGAAGGAGAGGGGTTTAACGATAGCGATAGCGCATGTTGAGTATGAGACTGAGAGGCGTCATTATGCGCATATAGATTGTCCTGGTCATGCGGATTATATTAAGAATATGATTACTGGTGCTGCGCAGATGGATGGTACGATATTGGTTGTGTCGGCTGCTGATGGGCCTATGCCGCAGACTCGGGAGCATGTTTTGTTGGCCAAGCAGGTTAGGGTTCCGTATATAGTTGTGTTTTTGAATAAGGTGGACATGGTTGATGATCCTGAGTTATTGGATTTGGTTGAGTTGGAGGTTAGGGAGTTATTGAGTGGTTATGATTTTCCTGGGGATAGTTGTCCTGTTGTGCGTGGTAGTGCGCTTAAGGCGTTGGAGTGTGGGTGTGGTAAGGTGGATTGTCAGTGGTGTTCTGGGATATGGAAGTTGATGGATGCGGTAGATACTTTTATACCTGAGCCTGTTAGGGATATAGACAAGCCTTTTTTGATGCCTATAGAGGATGTGTTTTCGATATCTGGTCGTGGTACGGTTGTTACGGGTCGTGTTGAGCGTGGGGTGATAAGGGTTGGGGATGAGGTTGAGGTGGTTGGTTTGAGGCCTACGATAAGGACGGTGTGTACAGGGGTTGAGATGTTTCGTAAGACATTGGATCAGGGTCAGGCTGGTGATAATATAGGGGTTTTGTTGCGGGGGATTAAGCGTGAGGAGGTTGAGCGTGGGCAGGTATTGGCTAAGCCTGGGACGATAACGCCTCATCGTAAGTTTAAGGCTGAGACGTATATATTGACTAAGGAGGAGGGTGGTAGGCATACGCCTTTTTTTAGTGGGTATCGGCCTCAGTTTTATTTTCGGACGACGGATGTTACGGGTGTAGTGACGTTGCCGGAGGGTGTGGAGATGGTGATGCCAGGGGACAATGTTCAGTTGACGGTTGAGCTTATTACGCCTATAGCAATGGAGAAGGAGTTGAGGTTTGCGATCAGGGAAGGTGGAAGGACTGTAGGCGCTGGTGTAATAAGCGATGTCATAGAAT
>JBBIOI010000080.1:0-15264 GCA_037443425.1 Deltaproteobacteria bacterium | reverse complement strand
GAAGTTTACTGTTTCTTAAATTTTTTTTGCCCAAAAACCATATCCGTAAAGCTAAAGTGGAAATTATTCCTCATCCATCGATGTTTCTTCTTTTATCTTCTCTTTTGCCTTTTTATAAACTGAAAACCCAGAACTGATAAATAGAAAAGCAGAAGATAAAAGCAATATGGCAGAAACAGGCCTCTTAAGGAATATTAAAAGATTCCCATCAGAGATGATAAGAGAGTTTCGAAAATTTGTCTCCATAAGCGGGCCAAGAATCAAGGCTATTATGAGGGGAGCCAACTCATAGCCAAATCTTCTTAGAATATATCCGACAATTCCAAAGATTATCATAATTACTATTTCTACAGGATTATTATTAACTGCATAAACACCCACAAGACAGCAAAGAAGTATTAGCGGCATAAGAAGTCTATATGGAATCTTTAGAATTTTAACCCATAGACCTATCAGTGGGAGATTAAGGATCAATAATATTATATTTCCTAAATACATACTTGCTATGACCCCCCAAAAAATCTCGGGGTGTTTTTGCAGTAATAATGGACCAGCTGCAACCCCATGAATCATCAATGCTGCAAACAAAATAGCAAGAACAGGGTTTGGAGGTATTCCCAATGCAAGCATAGGGACAAAGGCGCCTGTTGAACCTGCATTGTTTGCAGTTTCAGGTCCTACTACCCCTTCAATAGCCCCTTTACCAAAATCTTCAGGTCTTTTTGAGAGCCTTTTTTCAACAGTATAAGAAAAAAATGTAGGGATTACACCTCCACCTCCAGGCAATAGACCAAAAAAGAAACCGATTACTGAGCCTCTTAATATAGGACCAATAGACCTTTTCCAATCCTTTAACGTCGGAAAAATATTTTTTATTTTTGTTTCAAGTATTGTCCTTTCTTTAAGCTCGATATTTATCAATATCTCGGAAATCCCAAAAAGTCCCATTGCAACAGGGATAAGACCGATGCCATCTAAAAGTGTAGCAGACCCAAAATAGAACCTTGGAAAACCTGTGATAGGATCCATTCCTACAGAACCAAGAATTAGTCCAACAAGGATCATTAAAACAGCATTAAAGGTTGAACCTCTTGCAAGATATGAGATAAGACTCATAGAGAGGCACATAAGAGAAAATAATTCAGGAGGCCCAAATTTCACTGCTAAATTTGCAAGTGGAATGGCAATAAACATAAGAGCAACAATGCTTAATGTCCCTCCTATAAAAGAACCTATTGCCGAGATACCCAGTGCAGGCCCTGCCCTTCCCTTTTTTGCCATCTGATAACCATCCAGGCACGTTACAACCGATGCAGCCTCGCCCGGGATATTGACAAGAATCGAGGTTGTCGAGCCTCCATACATTGCACCATAATAAATCCCTGCAAGCATAATAATAGCCGCAGAGGGAGAAATGCCGAAGGTGGCGGGCAGAAGAATAGACATGGCTCCTATTGGTCCTATCCCTGGAAGAACCCCCACAAGAGTTCCAATTAGTACTCCAATAAGACAATACAATAATATATCCAGGTATAGGACATTTTTAAAACCAAATAATAAACCACCAAAAATATCCATCTTAAATTACTAACCAATAATACCTTTAGGAAACCTTACACCAAGAGTTGTAAAGAGAAAATAACTTGTAAACACAATGATGACCGTATACAATAATATTCTGAACCAACTCTTATATCCAGCAATGCGAAGGATGAAGCTAATGGTAATGAAAGTGGTTATTAGATAACCGAGCAACTGTAAGAAAAAGGCATAAAACAGAAGAGAAGAAGTGAGTGCAATAATCTTTTTAAAAATGATAGGACTCTGCTCAACTTCTTGCTTCATCTTTGTCTTTCTTTTTATTTCCATATTAAATTTATATAATGAGAGCAAAAAAAGGGCAGAGCCAATCAAAAAAGGAAAAAGACCTGATCCTGGATGATTAATACTTCCAATGCCTATTCTATAAGAGTAAGAGATAACAAAAATTCCAATAAAAATTAGTATTACTGCTACATATAAATTTGGGGTCCCCATCCCTAAAAATTTTCCAAATATATTTAACGCCATTATATATAAAGCTTTATAAATGTCAAGAGTTCCTCCAGAGCCCCCAGAGAGCCCTGAAAAAATATTTAAAAATTCTATCATAAATGGGGAGGTGGGGTGAAAAAGCCTTCGAGCGGATACCTTTTATAGATTAGCATTATTGATAATTCCCCTTAAAATAATTTGGTTTTTTCTAAAGCGATTGTTAGCAATTTAAACAATAAAAGCCCGCATTCGAATGGTTTTGAACCCTACCTCCCCAGTCTATCAAAGACTTTTTCAGAAATCCCATTTCCCCCTCACCCCTTCCCTCTCCCCTTGGGACTGTGTCGTAATGTCATTCTAAGGCTTTAGCCGAAGAATCTATATTTTATAATGGTTTGAATTCTATAGATTTCTCGCTTCGCTCGGAATGACAAATATGACACAAACCTCATTGCGACACAACCTTTTGGGGAGAGGAATAAGGTGAGGGGATTAATTACTGCTTCTGAGGTCTCCACGGTCTCCACTTTATTTCTTGACATTTTATTTTAGCTTTATAAAAATATAGCCTTAGAGTTTAAAGTTATTAATGTGAGCATAAAATAAATAAAACCTTGATAAGTTATAAATTTGTTCCTACCCTTCTAAGGAGGATAGAATGAGCAGTATAATTGAAAAGGAAAGGGAAGAATATCGGAAATTTTTTGCTAAAAGAGATATGAAAAAAGAATATTGGGCATACACTGTGTGTTCAATCTGCTATGCCCAATGCCCGATTAAAGTAAAAGTAATAGACGGTAAACCTGTAGCTGTTGAAGGAGTTCCGGAAAGTGATTCAGCTGCTCGAGGTGGATTATGTGCAAAAGGAGTTGCAGGGATTTTTGATTGGTATGACCCAAATAGGATTTTATATCCTGTTAAAAGAACAAACCCAAATAAAGGGATTCACGAAGATCCAAAGTGGGAAAGAATCTCCTGGGAAGAGGCAATGGAGATTATATCAGAAAAACTTATTCAAGCACGAGAAAAGGACCCAAGAACAGTTGTTTGGACCTTTACCCCAGGTCCTACAGGTGGAATGAAGGTTATGATTACTGTAGCAGGATTTTTTATTACTTATGGTACTAATAGCTATTGTACAGGAGGACCTGGTCCTCATTGTGGATCTGCAGCCCATCATATTGATGCACTTCTAAATGCATCATGGGATGTCTTTCCAGACTATCGATTCTGTAATTTTGTCTTACGTTGTGGAGGAAACGAGGGAGTGGGTGGCGGTCGTCATTCATTAGAAAATATTTATATGCTGGCTGAAGCCCGTGAAAGAGGAATGAAAATGAAGGTGATCGACCCCGTAGGTTACAGGGCTGCTGCCAAAGGGGATGAATGGATGCCAATACTGCCAGGAACAGATATAGCTGTTTTTCTTTCAATTGCTAATCTTATAGTAAATGAGATAGGAATTTATGATAAAGATTTCATTAAGTATAAAACAAATGCTCCATATCTTATTGGATCCGATGGAGTTTATATAAGAGAGGAAACAAATAAAAAACCTCTTGTTTTTGATATTAGCGACCAAAAAATAAAAGTCTATAACGACCCAACTTTATCAAACCCGGCTATTGAAGGTGAATTCATATTCAATGGAATCATGTGCAAGCCTGCTTTCTCTATCCTTAAAGAACACTTGAAGCAATACACACCAGATTGGGCTTCAAAGATTAGCTCTGTTCCAACCGAAAAAATAAGAACGCTTGCAAAAGAATTAGTTACCGAGGCAAGAATTGGATCTACAATTAAGATCAAAGGTGTAGAAGTCCCATACAGACCTGTATGTGTAGTTGGTTATAGAGGACTTCAAAGTCATCAGAATGGATTCCATGCCTATGCAGCAATGCAGTTAATAAATATCTTACTTGGTAATCTGGATGTTTGCGGCGGGCTTTTAGGGTCTGGGGCTATTAGGAGTCTTGGTTTTCCTGAAACAGGACGCTTCAAATTTTCTCCTTATGAATCCTATGATGGAATGATTGCCCCCGGATTTTGGCATTCTCGTACACCATGGCCACCCCATCAGGTAAAAGGTCCTGGAGTTGCTATCAACTTCAGTGATATCTTTGCTCACGGCACTGCAGGAAGAACCCATGTTTATACAGATGAATGGGATGTGCTCTGGGATAATACAGGAAGACCATTCGAACCAGAAGTCTTTTTTACTTATGGTGGGAACATCATTATGAATATGCATAACCCTGAACCTGTGGAGCGTTTTCTTAAAAAAATTCCATTCATTTTTGCGATTCAACCATTTCATAATGAAACTACAGAAGGATTTTGTGATATAGTATTGCCTGAGACCCATTATCTTGAGAGCTTAGATATTGCAAGTGCCTTTGGTATTCATTACTGTTATCCTGCAGGGCTCGATAATTGGTCTTTTCATATGAGAATACCTGTGGTCGAACCTAAAGGAGAGACGAGAAATATTCAAGATATTCTATTCGATCTCGCTGATCGAGTAGGAATTAGGTCATCATATAATACTTTTCTGGAGAATTACTATACATTAAAAACGACCATCTGGGAACAAATGCAGGCCAAAACAAATGGGGATCATCCTTTAGTCTCTGAAGGTGAAAAGGTATCAAATATTGAACTTGCTGATAGGGTATTAAAATACCATTTTGGTGAAAAAAGAGGGCTTAGCTCATTGATAGATAATGGTTTTATAACATGGGAGAAAAAACCTGAAGAATCCTATTGGCGATGGTTTATCGAAGGACGAATTCCAATATATTTTGAATATCTCTTAGAAGATAAGGAAAAGATAAAGACTGCTGCTGAAAAAGTAGGGTTTATTAATGTAGACTGGGATCATTATACAGGGTTAATTAGTTATTTCCCATCAATTAATTTTCAAATTTCTGATCCAGAATATGATCTATTTGTTGTTTCACCAAGAGATCCTATTACAACCTATAGGTTCGGGATGCAGAATCCATACATTAGTGAAGTTGCACAATTTGATCCGTATACTCTTAATATTGTTATGAATAAAGAGACAGCTAAAGAGAGGAAAATTAAAAATGGTGATCTGGTCTGCCTCGAAAATAGATGGGGCGATAAGGTTATAGGCCGGGTTAAATTATCTTCACTTATCCATCCAAGAGTGATTGCAGCCACAGGACTTGGAAGCTGGGCAAAGGGAAAACCCCTTGCTCGAGGCAAGGGAGTAAATCCTAATAAATTACTAAGGATAGACCAAAGCTATATGTGTCCTATATCAGGAACAATCGAAATTACTGCTAAAGTGAAAGTTTATCCATACAGGGAGGGAAACAGTGAGATGGGGCATGGTAATTAATTTAAATAGATGTGTTGCCTGTTATGCATGCGTGGTTAAATGCAAGCAGGAACATTTTCTACCAAAAGGGATTTTGTGGAATAGAATATTGATTTCTGAGACAGGAAAATACCCAAATGTGAAAAAGAATGTGTATCCAATCTTATGTAATCATTGTAAAGATCCTGTCTGTATTAAAGTTTGTCCAACAGGTGCTACTCAGCAACGTGAAGATGGAATAGTTTGGATTGATCAGAATAAGTGTATGGGCTGTAGACACTGTATTATCGCATGTCCCTATCAAATCAGATCTTATTATGATGAAGAAAAAGAATATTTTCCCGGTCAGGGCCTAACCGAATGGGAAAGAATGGGAAAACTGATTTATCCCCTTCGAACAGGGGCTGTCTATAAATGTAATTTTTGCAAAGAGAGGATTGATAGAGGACTCCGATTAGGTTTAAGACCAGGAATAGATCGGGATGCTACGCCAGCCTGTGTAATAATATGTCCTTCAAGGGCAAGACATTTCGGCGATTTAGACGATGATGAAAGTGAGGTTTCAAAACTCATCGCTGAAAAAAAGGCAGTCCAATTATATCCTAAATATGGAACAGATCCTTCTGTATATTACATCGGAGGTATGGAAGAGGCACCTGTCGTAGTTAAATATTTTAATTTAGATATATTTGATACATCACCAGAAGTAATTTTTAAAAAGGGTGCTATCGAACCTGAATAAATAATAAGAGAGGTGAAAGGATCTTCATGGAAAGAAGAAGGATATTTGAAAAAAAGGTGATTTATGACTTAAATAAACTAAGTCCGAACGTGAAACAAGTTGTCACTGTTTATCCTGAAATTTTAAAATGTCAGGGCTGTAATACATGTACGACCAGCTGCCCGCAGGATATAAATGTAATGGAATGTATTTCTCATGCCCTTCGTGGAGAATTCTCAGAGATTTCGGAAAAATCTTTTGACTGTATAATGTGTGGACTTTGTGCTGAAAAATGTCCTGTAAATATCGCTCCCTATCATATTACATTACTCTGCCGACGTCTATTCGGACGTTTTTTGCTTCCCCCCTCAAAAAATATTTCAAATATCATTGAAGAAATCCAGAAAAGAAGATTCGAATCTGAGTTTTTAAAACTTAAAAATATGGATAAAACTGAACTTTACAACCTTTATAAAGGGAAAAAACACAATTCCATTATCTAAAAAGGAGTTCACATAATGTATCCGCCTGAATTTAAGGAATATATAGCTAAAATTGAATTGACCAGGGCAAAAAGGCTAAAAGAAGATTACCCTAAATGTAGTGAAGAAGATAGATTTAATTTAATAAAACAATATCATCCGAATTTTGTAGGTAAGAAAATATGTCAACTCCGTTTAGGTCCTAATAAAGGGGATTACGTGCCTGAAGAACTTGCAGGCTTACTTGAGGGAGACAGTCTTGTAGACCCTGATGTGATTAACTTAGAAGAATTGAATTATGATGTAGACGTCTTGGTCATAGGGGGTGGTGGAGCGGGATTGGCTGCTGCCCTTTCAGCCCATGAAAGTGGATTGAGAGTCCTTCTGGTAACAAAATTAAGTTTTATTGATTCAGACACCATAAGATTCCATGGTGGAATCCAAGCAGCTACCTCTCCAAATGATTCTCCCCTGATGCATTATCTGGATACAATCATCGAAGGTGATTTCGCAAATATACCGGAGCTTGTCGAAACAATGGCCTGTGAGGCCCCTTTTATAATAAAATGGCTCGAATCCTTAGGATGTATATTCGATAAAGAAACAGATGGTAAAATGAAAACAGAATTTGGTGAAGGAACATCCCGCAAAAGGGTACATCATGCCAAAGGTCGCCTTGGATTAGAAATAATACGTAATTTATGGGATGAGGTATGTAATAATGGAATTCCTGTATTAGAATATTTTCCAGCAATAGAATTAATTATGGACGATAAAGGTCAAGTGGCAGGAGCTATACTTATTAATCTTGAAACCAAAAAAGAGGTAGTTCTAATCAGGTCTAAAACTGTTGTCTTCGCAACAGGAGGAGATGGACAATTACACTATCAAGGCTTTCCATCTATTGATCATTATGGGGCTACTGCCGATGGTTTGGTTATGGCTTATAGGGTGGGTGCAAAGTTACTCTTATCGGATATTATACAGTTTACTCCAACAGGTATAATTTATCCGAGTGAAATGGTAGGTGATCCAATAGATACAAAGGCCCTAACTCTGGGTGCTAAACTTATTAATGTTAAAGCTGAACAATTCGTTAACCATTTAGAAGGCGATGATGTTATTACATCAGCCATTATTCGTGAGTATAAAAATGGATTAAGTGTAAAGACTCCAAAAGGGTTAAACGGAATCTGGCTTGATATCCCGATGATCGATATCATAAACGGGTCAGGTACAATTCAAAAGGAGTTTCCATTAATCTATAAAAGATTTAAAACATTCGGTATTGACATTGGAAAAGATCCTGTTTTAGTTTACCCATCACATTTTTATTCGTTTAGTGGGATTAAAATAGATTCTAATGGGGCTACTTCAGTAAAAAATCTATATGCAGCTGGTAAAATTTGCAGTGGTATTCATGGTAAACATCTTTTAAAGGATAATCTGCTTTTAGATGTCTTAGTATTTGGTCGGCGTGCCGGGAAAGCTGCAGCAAACAGAGCAAAGGAGGTTAAATTAGGGAAACTAACTCTGGACCATATAATTAGATGGAAAGACGAGTTAAAGAAAATTGGGCTGAAAATCCAGTCTCAGTCTCCTAAACTCATTCCCGATTATTTTAAATATAAAGAGGTTATCAGGCCAGACTGGCTTAGATATGAACGGTTTGAAGCAAGGAAAGATGTTGAACGTCCGAGATTACAACCAGTAGATGTGAAAAAGATAGAATTAATACTGAAAGAGGTTATAGATATTAGTGCACCTCCTGTTGCGCGGGCACGTTTACTTTCTCAAAGGGGTCTTTCGAGTGACAATAGGCTTGATATTATAGAGAATGTTGTGGGATCAAAAACATGCTTGGGTTGTGGAAATTGTAATGACGTTTGTCCTATCCTTGTTCGTGAACCGCAACGTCGTGAACGAACTGAAGAGCGAACCTCGATGGCCTTAGAATCTGTTCTGCTTGATCCTGAACAGTGTGACCGATGTTATGCCTGTATACTGGCATGTCCTCAAGTTGACGTAACGATAAAATATTACATAGTAAATCATCATATGGTAGACGTGATGTCCTGGTTGGCCTCTCGAATAGGGGATAAAAATGAACCTGACCTCGATCTATTTTTAGAAGAAACATTATATTTATAGCAGGAGTCAATTATGGATTTTGAAATACCCGAAGAGCTAAGATTAATACGTGAAACTGCCAAGGATTTTGTTAAAAGAAGACTTATTCCCCTCGAAAGGGACTTATTGGATAGTGAAAATGGAACACTATCTAAAGAAATCATTGAAGATTTGAAAAAAGATGCAAAAGAAATAGGCTTCTGGGGGCTTAGAGTACCAGTGGAATTTGGTGGACTTGGAACTTCAATTTTATGTCTTTGCCTCGTAGAAGAAGAATTGGCTAAGACCATTATCCCATTCAATTTCGGAGATGTAACCCCTATCCTTTTCCACTGCAATGAAGAGCAGAAAAGAAAATATCTCAATCCTGTCATTGAAGGAGAAAAACAGTACTCTATAGCCTTATTAGAACCCGAAGAATTAAGGATAAAATCATTAAAGACAATTGCAATTAAAGACAATGATTATTATGTCCTTAAAGGTCAAAAATTAATAATGAGATATTTTGATATAGGCGATTTTTTAATTACATTTGCTGTTACTGATCCTGAAAGGCCTCTTGGCGAAGGGGTAACTTGTTTTTTGGTGGATAAGGATACAGATGGACTCATTATACGTAATGAAAGGAGAGATACAGAGAAAATCAAACTACCCGAACCAATAATTATCAGGTTTGACCAATGTAGGGTATCGGTAAAAAATATCCTTGGTGAAGCTGGTAAAGCCTTTCAGCTTGGATCGAATTGGCTCCCAACAAGAAGAATCATTCGAGGTGCCAGGTGTGTTGGTGTTGCAAAAAGATTACTTGAAATATGTTCAGAATACGCAAAAACCTGGGAAATATTTGGTAGGACAATTTCTGAACAACCAAAAGTCCAGTACCTTTTAGCTGAAATTGCAACAGATATTCAAGCTGCAAGACTTATGGTTCATCATGCTGCCTGGATGGCCGATAATGGTAATAACATACTACGCGAATCAGCATTAATAAAAATCTTTACAACAGAAATGCTTAACCGAACTATTGATAAGACAGTCCAAATCCACGGAGGACCTGGATTTCAAAAAGGATTATTTATAGATAGATTATACAGAAAAAATATTGTGATTAGATTAATGGATGAAACGCTTGACCTCCAGAAAATAATCGTCACTCGAGATATCCTCAGGGGATTAAGTTTTTAAGGAAATTCTAAGGATTCTTTGTCAGTATCTCCGGGACTGATTCCTTTATAAGAAGTGTATCGCCGAGCATAATATACTTATCCATATCATCTTTTACCGTGAGGCGGAATGAAAAACACATATTAGAGAGGAATTGGCCTTCTTCACTCTTATTTATAAAAGGAGATTCCTCAAGACTAAGGCCTATTCCATTTCCAAGACTATAATCTGGAATATAAATGTATCCGTCCTTCTCTATTCTTCTTAGCGTTTCATTATAAAAGCCTGAAATCGATGTCCCCAATTTTATGGAATCGATTATATTTCTGTATAGTTTGTTAATCTTTTCATCTTTGACTTCTAAGAACTTAGAATCTTTTAAGGAAAAGGTTCTTATAACATCTGCCCAGTATCTTTCGAATGATGTAGCAAGATAGAGTGTAATTTCCTCACCCGACTGAATTATGCGATCACCAGCAGGTCTAAGTGCCCAGTTCGAGTCCTTGGAGTTTGCTAAGAGGATTCTTACATCCTCTGCACCCTGTATACGAGCAAACCAATCCAATTTTGCCTCAAAGATTCTTTCATTTACTTCATCTAAAATTAAATCAGAAACAAAGCCCAATATATTACAAATTATTCTTGATGCACGGCGGATCTGATCAATTTCTTTTTCGGTTTTCTTCATTCGAAGCTCTAAAAAAACTTCATCTATGTCTATAATTTCACACCCTTTTAAACCCTCTATAAGGGTCCTATATTCATGAAATGGCATCAATCTCTTTACACCTGAAACACCTATCTTTGAAGAAATAAGATGTTTTTCATTTAAAAAATTTAGGCAATCTTTTGTTAAACTACCAGAAGAAGAGAAAGACCCTGAAAGGGATGACCTTATATCTTCTACCCATGTGATTCGCGTACCTGTCTTTAATTCACGTGAAGGACCTTCAAAGAACAGGGTTGGTTCTTCCTTTAGTGGTAGAATAAGGACTGCACTTACATTCATCTTTGTTGAAAAGTTTGTTAGATAGCAGATATCTCCACAGTTATCTATACCACTCCCAAAAACAAGGACAACGGATATTCCTTTCTCAGCCATATAATCTCTTAAATTATTTATCCTTAGTTTAAATTCTTCCTCTGGCATATTTATATGGTCCCATACATCCCTTCCTCTTTTCAAAATTGGTTGAAGTGTCTCCATATTATACCTCTTTTATAAAAAGTTTTGTTTCAGATTCTATTAGACGTTCCATCCCATCCTCGGTAACTAAAATTGTTTCTCCACAGGCAAGATATCCTGTTTCAGGGATATATTGATTTGGGTGGACAACAACTACCTGACCTTTTTCAAAAGGAATGGAAGTATCTTCATCTATTACTCCTCCTGGTGCAATTGATCCAACTCCCATACCGTGGCCACGTGCTCTCATATAAGGTGGATAGCAATACTTTGAATAACCTGCTTCACTTATTATTTTATTCATTGAAATAGCTATTGAAGATGCTGGTCTTCCTGGCCGAATTGTATTCAGAGACTCTTTAAGTGCCCTTACAAGTATATCATATTTCTCGGAAAAAGTTGGGTTTCTCTTTCCAAGATAAACTGTTCTACATATCTGAATCACCTGACCATCCACAACAGGTGATATCTCTGCAATAATAATATCACCTTCTCTTAATCTTCTATCTGTTGGGGAGTGCATCGCGTAATTGTGCGTTCCTGAACTTATGAGGTTGAAGTTATCATCTGCACCAGCCATCCTCATTAAAAACTCCATCTCCGCAAGTAGTTCATATTCGGTTATACCTGGTTTTACAAATTTAATAAGGGCTTCATAGCCCGCTTCTGCTGCTTTTGCTGCCTTCTTAGCTTTCGAGATATCTTCATCTGTTTTAATCCTTGCCATCTCAGTTATTACATCATCAGCCAATAAAACCTCTCCCATATTTTGAATAACTTCGTATACCTCTATGCTCATCTCCTCCCAGCCAGAAATTCCAATTCGACCTTTTAGCCTAAATTCTTTTATAATTTTTGATAAATCCTCGATAAATACTGAACTACCCCTTACATCTTTAATCCAGGTTTTCGCTAAAAATCTGAAGGAATCCCATCTGGGCGTAACAAGCAGGGCAATATCTCCTCGCCTTGATATTATGGCTGCATTTTTTGAACCAAGAGGTTTACATCCGGAAAAATAGTGAAAAAAGTTTGGCCTTAGGATATTCTTTGAACCGTTTGAATAGATTATTAATCCATCGAGGTTTCTCTGATTTAAATGTTCTATAGTCTTTGCTAATTTCTCATCTTTCTGATTCATCTTTCTCTCTCCAGAGTTATGGGCTGGTTAGTAAGAATCCACCTCGCAGGCAATATTATCACCCGCGAGGTGGAATTTGATGGAGGTAAAATGACTAACCGTAAAAAACCGGGCTTAGATAATACTTCATTTGATCCCTCTTAGCTCCCTTATTGAGACCAGTTTTGCATCAGGAACAATGATTTTATAGTTTCCACCTGAGACTAAATTGCAATGAAATGGAAACTTCTTTCCCTTTACCCACTGTAAGCCTCCTGATGGGACTATTGCGATATTCTTTTCGTTAAACTTAACAGGCCCCTGAACTGTAGTAAGATTTGTCTCAGTGAATGCCTTACGTATAGCCTCTTTATTAAGTGATTGAGCCCTTTTCAGTACATCTGCAACAATCTCATAGCCCGAATAGCAACCACCGAGTGAAGGTGTCCACTGCTTTCCTGAGGCTGACTCATATGCCTCAGCCAATTCTTTTGCCGTTTCACCTGTAAGAGAGGATTTAAATGGATAGGAAGGATGCCAGACAGCCTCTGATGATGTTCCCAATCCGAGGTCTCCTCCAATTGCTTCAACTCCTGCAGGGAAAAGTACGGCCCTACCAACAGTACAGATATGCGGGATAAAATTCTCTCTAAAACATTGCCTCCAGAACCTTGTAAAATCAGGTGGAGACATATTTGCAAAAACTATCTCAACATTCTCTTTTTTCCACCCACTTATGATTGCCCCATAATCCATTGTGCCTGCAGGGAACCTTCCTAAATCTATAACCTTATAACCAACAGGTCTAAGGCTCTTATGGGCTCCTTCAGCCCATGCTACCCCATCAGGATCGTTCTGTGCCAGGAGACCAACTGTTTTATTTGTTTTAACATCGTCCCACATCTGTAAAAAGGAAGCCATATAATCCTTTACGCTGAAAGATGCATCAAAAGCCCAATAAAATGGCCCACCAAGCAGGAACATCTCTACAGGCATCATTGTGCTTACACATGGAACTTTAAACCTCTCACAGACAGCAGCAACTGGGCTTACAGTAGCTGGAGTGGCAGATACATACATAATGTCGACATTATCATTTAGAATAAGCTTTGAGGCAATATCAGCAGCCTTAGTTGGATCGCTCTCAGTATCAGCAATCTTTACTTTAACGGGCAGTTTCTTTCCTGCCTCTTTGATGTATATTCCACCATCCTTATTAATATCCGCTATTGCCTTATTATCAAGCCATGGGGAGGCTGTAGTAAAGACAGAAACAGGACCAGTCATCGGAAGTGGTCGGCCAATCAAGATGTGATCCCTTGTAGCACCATGAGCAGGTTTTAAAAATTTTGGGATATTTGATGATATACCAATTGTTGCAGTAGTAAGTCCAACCTTCTTGATAAAATCCCTACGGGTCAATTTTTTATCCATAATTTAGACCTCCTTTCTAAAATTTTTATTTTCCCATCGTCTCTTTTATATATAGTTTCGGTAATAAATCTGCAAGGATTCCCATCTCCTCTATACAGTGCTGCATAAGTGCCCTTCCCATCTTTTCGTCAGCCTCAAAAAGCCAGAAACGACTCCTCATTTCGCAACCGAAATCAGTATTTCTAACAAAATGGATGAGGTTACCTATCTTTCTATCTTCCTCAAGTAATCCAACATCTCCACAAACAGCTGCCCCTACGCGAGCTTCTTTAAACCTTGAAGTATCGAAAAACTCCGAAGGTTCCCTGAATGTGATTTTTAACTTTGCAAGCTCTCCTCCAATATATTCGTGCACGAGATGGCTTGCTCCTATATAATGACCGGGTCTCCATTTTTCATCCCATTCACCAATGATGTGGTCTTTTGGATGCCATAATTTATATTTTTCTGTATCTCCAACATATCCAAACCACCAATCTACCATTTGGGCTGCACTACCAGGCATCCTTGTTAAGACAGCAATATAGATCTGACCATTAGGAAGACGCATATATCCAGTCTCAAAAGGTAGATAACCGGGTTCTAAAAGTTTATTTACTTCCTCAATCAACATAAATTTCCCCTCCCTTTCAAATCTTATTTTTACTAAAACCTATTATTATTTTAGATTTTTGTCAAGAGGATAAAAGGAGACTTCTGAAAAAGTTTTTGAAAGACTGGGGAGGTAGGGTTCAAAACCCTTAGAATGCGGGCTTTTAATATTTAAATTGCTAACAATCGCTTTAGAAAAACCAATAAGTTTAAGGGGAATTATCAATAATGCTAATCTATAAAAGTTATCCGCTCGAAGGCTTTTTCACCCCACCTCCCCATTTATGAAAAGATTTTTAAATAGTTTTTCAGAAGTCTCAAAAGAATCATTGCTATCTAATTTAATTGCATGGCGTAGGGTAAGCCCTTGTGGCTTACCGCTTTCGGTATCACCATTTTCGGTAAGGGACAAGCCCTTACCCTACGCCTCTTAAGTGGAGGTATAGGAGTGTTTAAATACTTCAGGACTCTTTCAGAAACCTCAAAAGGAGACCTCTGAAAAAGTCCTCTGAAAAAGTCCCTCAGGATGAAATTCCGTCATTCCTGCGAAAGCAGGAATCCAGTATCTTCAAAGCATTTCTGGACTCCCACTTATTGTACGCAGAAATCCAATGGAGTCTTTGCGAGCCTAAGGCCGTGGCAATCTCATAGATTCTTCGCTCCGCTCGGAATGACAATTCGAAAGAGATTACTTCGGCTTTTTCTTGCAATGACAATCTGGTAAAGTTGATTTTATAAAGAGGTAATGACTATCTGCTGTGTTGAAAATCTTTTTTAATACTTTTTCAGAGGGCTCAGTATAGGTTTTTCCCCTCTCTCATTCCAAACAAAGCGAGGAATTCCACCAAAGCAAGGAGTTATTATATAAGATTTCTTTATGTTCCTTCTGGAAATTACAGAGGAATTGTAGATGATGTTTTCTGAAGCAATTATCAAAATAGACCTCTTTTAAATAGAAAAGGGCTGGGATTTCCCAACCCTTTCTTATCATTGGTGCCTAGGGCCGGAGTTGAACCGGCACGGAGTGGAAAACTCCGAGGGATTTTAAGTCCCTTG
>JBBIOI010000079.1:0-15805 GCA_037443425.1 Deltaproteobacteria bacterium | reverse complement strand
TTGTGTTGAGACTATTCAGAGGCTTAAGGAGATTCCTGGTGTCAGGGGTATTCATATCATGGCTATCGAATGGGAGGAGAAGGTAAGGGAGATCGCAGAAAGGGCAGGCCTTTTACCAAGACCAAAACCATAAAATGTCTTAGAATTTGTATCGGTTGGATTAAATCGTGAGCCAAGGTTCACGAATCACGTAGAAAAAGAAGGGGGTGAAAGGATATGGCAAAGAAGATCCTGATAGTTGATGATGATCCTGATTTGGTGGAGGCAGTAAGCATGATCCTCGAATCAAAGAATTATGAAGTTTCGGCAGCCTACGGTGGGATAGAAGGCCTTGAGAAGGCAAAAAAAGAAAATCCTGACCTTATTGTCCTTGATGTCATGATGCCTGATAAGGATGGATATGCAGTTTGCAAAGAATTGAAGGCAGATCCTGAATTAAGTAAGATACCAGTGCTTCTGCTTACTGCAGTTGTCTCAAAGATCCCTACAACTCGCTATACTCAGCAGATGGGACTCGAAACCGAGGCAGATGACTACATAGACAAACCTGTTGAGCCTGAGGTTCTTGTAAAAAGGATAGAAACTTTACTAACTAAGTGATGGTGATAGTGATAGTGATGGTGATAGTGATAATGATGGTGAAGGTGTTGATGTAGATGTGTGAACAGGTAAAAATTCTTGTCATTGATGATGAACAGATTATTAGGGATGGCTGTTCTCGCATCTTATCTAAAGATGGGTGGGGAGTTATAACTGCAGAAAATGGAAATCAGGGGCTAAGTCTAATTAAAGATAAATTTAAAAGTTTAGATGTAATCCTGCTTGACCTTATGATGCCTGGAATGAATGGAATGGAAGTCCTTGAAAAGGCCCTCTCCATCTGTCCCGATCTTCTAATAATAGTCATTACAGGTTATGCAACTGTTGAATCTGCTGTCGAGGCTATGAAGAAAGGGGCATATGATTTCATTGCAAAACCATTCACATCGGATCAACTCCGCATAGTGGTTAAAAGGGCATTGGAACGTCGTGCCCTTCAGAGAGAGGCGGAACTTCTAAGACTTGAAAGGGAGAGAACTCTTCGTGATATTGCAATGGAAAAATCAAGGATCAAAACAATCATCAATTGTATGGTTGATGGGATTCTTGTTTGTGATCGGGATAGTTGCATTGTACTGTGTAATCCTGCTGCAAGCCGAATGTTAAATTCCCCTGAATCGAATCTTTTGGGAAAATCTGTATCTCAATGTAATCTTCCCATTGAGCTATCCAATATTATAGAAGAAGGATTAAAGGCGAATGAAAAAGGTTTTACTTCAATGTCTCAGGAATTGAGCATCGGAGAAAACTATTTAAGGGCACATACTGCCCCGGTGAAGAATGATCTTGGTGAGATTATTGGTTCAGTTACCGTACTGCAGGACATAAGCTATCTCAAGGAACTCGATAAAATGAAATCCGAATTTATTGCCATGGTCACACATGAACTTCGTGCTCCCATTTCCGCAATAGAACAACAATTATCTGTCCTATTAAATAGGATTGCAGGTGAATTAACAGAAAAACAGGAAAAGATACTACTTCGAGCAAAAGAGAGGGTAAAAGGACTTCTTGATCTCATAAAAGACCTCCTTGATTTATCTAAGATAGAAGCAGGGAAAATGGTTCAATATAAAGAACCACTCTATCTTGGAGATGTTATTCAAAAGGTAGCAGATTTGATGAAGATAGAGGCTGAACAGAAGAAGATTGACCTACAGCTTTTCATTCCTCCCCAAGGCCCCATTATTCATGCCGATCGTAACAGCATGGAAGGAATCTTTACAAATCTTATCTCCAATGCCATTAAATACACACCCGAAGGAGGAAGGGTCTCCATTACCCTGAGTGAGGAAGGAGGTTTTGTGAAAAGTCAGGTTTCAGATACGGGTATCGGAATAAAAAAAGAAGATCTTCCAAGAATATTTGATAAGTTTTATCGTGTAAAAACTTCTCAGACCCGTCAGATTGTTGGAACAGGATTGGGTCTTTCAATAGTCAAAAGTATTGTTGATGCCCATATGGGTTCTATCTCTGTAGAAAGTGAAGAAGGAAAGGGAACTACATTTACAATCCTACTTCCAAAAGGATAAAGAGGTAATAGATATGAGTGTAATAGTGTCAAAGAATACTTTAAATTTTGCTCGCCACATTCAATCATTAACAGGTGAAAATGTGATGTTATGCTATCAATGCAGGAAATGCACTCTTGGATGTCCCTCTTCGTACACAATGAAGATGAAGCCTCATGAGTTGATGAGAGCCATTCAGCTGGGATTGGAAGAAGAAATCTACTGGTCAGGAACAATCTGGATATGTTTATCCTGTGAGACATGTAATACACGATGCCCGCAGGACATCAACATCCCAAGGGTTATAGATGGATTGAGGGAGCTTTCTAAAAATGTTGAATATTATAACCCCCATCCATACATACCTTCCTTACATCGAATATTTTTAGCACTTGTAGAAAGATTTGGAAGGATATATGAGCTTGGTCTTGCCTTACTTATTAATCTAAGAATGTTAACACCCTTTAAGGATATTGATATGGCCTATCCAATGTTGATAAGGGGTAAATTAAAAATCTTTCCACATAAAAGCCCTGCAAGAAAAGAACTTCAGAAGGTAATATCAATGATAGAGGAATTAGAAAAAACATCATATAAAAGCCCAAAACTCGAATAAATCCAGAAAAATCAGCTCAAAAGGAGATTAGTAAAATGCGTTATGCATATTATCCAGGATGTTCACTTCATTCTTCAGGCATAGAATTTAACATCTCTTTTAAATATGTTGCCAAAGCCCTTGGAATTGAATTGGTCGAATTAAAAGACTGGGTCTGTTGTGGTGCCTCTTCAGCACACTCAACATCACACCTGCTTTCAATTGCACTGCCCGTCCTTAATCTCATCCATGCTGAGAGGGACGGTTTTGATAGATTGATTGCACCCTGTGTAGCCTGTCTCTTAAGATTCAAAGTGGCTAATATCGAGATCCAGGAGAATCAAGAATTAAGAAAAACGATTCATAAACTTTTTGATTATGAATACTATGGCAAACTAAGGGTCTATCACCCACTCGAGGTCTTCCATGAACTCGGCCTTGAAAGAATCAGACATAGGATGAAGAGGAAACTAAGAGGCTTAAAGATAGCCTGTTATTACGGCTGTGTCCTTACCCGTCCACCAAAGGTCTCGCGTTTTGATAACGTTGAAAACCCACAGAGTATGGACTCTATACTAAATATTCTTGGAGCAGAGACTATTGATTGGTCCTATAAAACCGAATGCTGTGGTGTTTCTATGACACTTACAAGATCTGATATCGTTTTAAAACTTTCAAATGATATTTTAAGGGAGGCCAAAGAAGCAGGTGCCAACCTGATATCGGTTTGTTGTCCTCTATGCCAGGCAAATCTTGACGGCAGACAAAAACAGATTGAAGAAATTTATAAAACACACTATGGAATACCTGTTCTGTACATCACACAGCTTATGGGACTTGCCTTTGGAGCCATTCCAGAGGAGGTAGGATTAGAAAAACTTATAACCAGTCCTCGCGAAGTATTAGGAAGCATCGGACTCATGTAAGGATCTCCTAACTGTTTAAATATTAATCCATTAAATTAGATTTTAACCAACCTCTGGTAGGCCTCGAGATATTTCTCCCTTGTCTTTTCAATGACCTCCTGTGGTAATTCAGGTGGTGGTGGAGTCTTATTCCAATTTATTGAAATAAGATAGTCTCTCAAATATTGCTTATCAAAACTCTTTTGAGGACCACCAGGCTTATATTCATCCTTTGGCCAGAATCTTGAGGAGTCAGGGGTAAGAAGTTCATCAATAAGTATAATCTCACCATGGCTTAATCCGAATTCCATCTTTGTATCCGCTATAATAATCCCCCTTTTTTCTGCATAGTCTCGTGCCTTTTCATAAATAGCAATTGAAAGGGATTTAAGTTTTTCTGCAACTCCCTTGCCTACAATCCTTTCCATTTCGTCAAATGTTATGTTTTCATCGTGTTTCCCTATTTCAGCCTTTGTGGCAGGTGTAAATATAGGTTGCTCAAGTTTCGATGACTCTAAAAGCCCTTCTGGAATAGAAATCCCACATATCTTCCCTGTCTTTTTATATTCTTCCCATCCTGACCCGGAAAGATAGCCTCTCACAACACACTCAACTGGTAGAGGGTCTGCTTTTAAAACTAACATGGAACGACCGATAAGTGACTCCCTATATTTTTGACATTCATTTGGAAATTCTTCCACATCTGTAGAAATGAGGTGATTTGAAACAATCTCTTTTGTAAAATCGAACCAAAATTTTGAAATCTGTGTTAGAATCCTTCCCTTATCAGGTATAGGATCTTTCATTACGACATCAAAGGCCGATATCCTATCTGTTGCTACAATCAATAGTCGATCTCCAAAATCATATATATCCCTAACCTTCCCTCTTCCTCTCAGATTTAGATCCTTAAAATTTGTTTCAAATAAAATTTCTGATCTCATACTATCTCCGTTTCCTAAAATCAAATTTTATTCTTTGAACCCAACAAAAAAATTATAACATCAATATCTTCCTTTTTCCCCTCCTTCCCTCCTCATAAGATAAGTGAAGGTAAGGAGCACTCAGATTGGTATTGCGAGGCGTGTCCTAAAGTGAAACGAAGGAACCACGCCATCCGGTCTCTTAATGACTTCATTTCATTGTCACACACCCTTTGGGTGCTATTTTTAGCCTACCTATCAAGTAAAGACCTCTGAAAAACTATTTAAAAATTCTTTCATAAATACCTTTATTATTAGTTTAGCACTATTGATAAATCTCCTTAAAATAATTGGGTTTTTTTTAAAGCGATTGTTAGCAATTTAAAAATTAAAAGCCCGCATTCGAAGGGTTTTGAACCCTACCTCAGCAGTCTAATCAAAGACTTTTTCAGAGGTCTCAAGTTTTTTATTTGACAAAACCTTTTTTAAAGATTATCAAAAATTTATGATGAATTCAAAATCTATCAGCAAGGATTTCTTAACCCAAATAAAACTCGTTGATTCTCATGCACATATTGACGAATTGGAGAATCTTTCAAAGGCCATACATGAAGCGAAAGAGTCAGGTGTAATTGGAATTATCGCAGTTGGAATGAATATAGAATCCAATAAAAAAACACTCGAGATCGCTATGGATAATCCTGAATTTATCTATCCTGCTATAGGTTATCATCCCTGGGAGATTAAAGAAGAGGAGATAGAGGCCAATCTTACATGGATAAAGGATCACATTAATGAAGCAGTTGCACTCGGAGAGATTGGCCTTGATTACAAAATTAAATTAAAAAAGGAGCTTCAGTTTAAAGTATTTGAGAGGCTGTTGGAGATCGCCAATGAGTTTGATAAACCCGTAATCCTTCACTGTCGGTTTTCTCATCAAAAGGTCTTTGAGATGGTTAAAGGAAAAAATGTGAAAAAAGCAATTTTTCACTGGTATAGTGGACCTCTAAATCTTTTAGATCGTATCATAGAGTCAGGGTACTTTATTTCTGCTACACCTGCACTTGCATATAGCCCTCCCCATCAAGAAGCAATCAAGAGGACACCTATTGAAAGGATTCTCCTTGAGACAGATTCCCCTGTTTCCTATCAGGGGAAAGAAGCATCTCCAAAGGATGTACTGACTACACTTTCACATGTCTCACAATTGAAAGATTTGGACATTTTATCTATCTCCAAAGAGACAACTTTCAATGCCTCTCAGCTTTTCGAGATCAACTTTCTTTAGTCTAAATTTCTAAATACATTAAATTACTCCCATTGAACTTAAAAAACAAAAATCATATAATTTTTAAGGTTTTAATAAATTTTTATCTCCTATTTTCTTAAACCAAGAGAATGATGGAGGGATATCCTATGGTAAATGATATTACTGCAAAGGTTACCCTTTCAAAGGAGGACATCATACATCTTTATCATGGAGGGGTATTATCTGTAAAGATTAAAGGCAAAGAAGGAAATGCGTCGTTAGAGATTTACTGCGATGAGATTCCAGAAAAAAGAAGCACAAGGATCCGCTTCAAAAATATAGATGCTGAATAGTTTTTTGCTTTAAAAGACAATATCTAAGAGGTCAAGGTGGTCTTCGATAAAAAAGTCATTTCCGATTTCTCTATTTTTATAAGAAACAAACCTTACACCTGATGAAAAGGCAGTCTTTTGATCAACCTCAGAGTCTCCGACGAAGATAGCTTCATTTCTGTTTACATTAAGAGTCTGAAGTATCTTTTCAATAGATTCAGGATGGGGTTTGGGATTTTTTACATCAAGGGCAGTAACCACCATATTAAAGAAAGGCCAAAGATTGAAATCCTCCATAATATACTTCATAGAAGTCGTTCTGTTAGTATTTATTGCCCTCTTTATACCCCCTGCCTTAAGAAGACTTAAGGTCTGACGAAGATGTGGCTCCATCTTTAAAAGTGAAACATAATTTCTTAGATCTACCTTTTTTATTAGCTCAAACGCCTTTTGCTCCATAAACCCATCTTCCCCGAAAATATAATGGATTGCTTCAAAAACCGTATGAGAATGTGCGTATTCTATTTCCTCCTCCTTTAGGGGACACCTTCCAACCATTGAACAAAGGTCATTATATAACTTTTGATTTGCCTCAAACGAATCAAAGAGGACTCCGTCACAATCATATATGACACATTTAATATCCCTACCCATCTTTTCACTCTTCACTTATAATTTTTCATAATTTCCTAAATGCTATATCACAAGCCTCTATAGTTTTATTCAAATCATTTTGGGTATGAGCCATCGAGACAAACCAGGCTTCAAATTGTGATGGAGGTATATATATACCCTGGTTAAGCATCTCAACGAAGAATTGTGAAAAACGTTTTGTATTACTCCTCTTTGCTGTTCTATAATCGATTACAGGCTCTTCTGTAAAAAAGATAGTAAACATCCCTGTAGCTTTATTTATAGTTATTGGGATAAGTCTTTCATCAGCAAGTTCTGAAATACCTTCTACTAAATATGTTGTCTTTTTTTCTAACTCCTGATAGAAACCCTTTGTCTTTAAAACATCAAGGGTAGCAATACCAGCTGTCATTGCAATAGGATTTCCTGAAAGTGTTCCAGCCTGATAAACCCCTCCAAGTGGAGAAACCCTTTCCATGATCCCTCTTTTACCACCATATGCCCCTACTGGAAGACCGCCTCCTATAATCTTTCCAAGACATGTAAGATCAGCCTTTATTCCATACAATTCTTGAACACCACCATATGCAACTCTGAATCCTGTAATTACCTCATCGAAAATTAAGATTATGCCCTTCTCATCACATATCTTTCTTAAGCCTTCAAGAAACCCCTTTTCAGGTAAAACTACTCCCATGTTTCCAGCAATCGGTTCTACGATAATGCATGCAATCTGCTCAGGGTATTGAATCAAAAGGCTCTTAACACTATCAAGATTATTGTAAAGGGCTGTAAGTGTATGCCTGGCAAGATCTGAAGGAACTCCAAGACTATCAGGTATACCAAACGTTGTAGCACCTGAGCCCGCCTTTACGAGAAGGCTATCTCCATGGCCATGATAACAACCCTCAAACTTTATGATCTTATCTTTACCTGTATAACCCCTTGCTAATCTAATAGCACTCATCACTGCCTCTGTACCTGAGTTAACCATCCTTATTAATTCGATGGAAGGAAAGGCCTTTCTTATCTTATTGGCAAGCTCTATCTCCAACACAGTAGGGGCTCCAAAACTTGTCCCTTTCTGTGTTGCCTTTTTAATAGCACTTACAACCTTTGGATGGGTATGGCCGAGTATCATAGGCCCCCATGAACCCACATAATCAATGTATTCATTCCCATCCACATCCCATATCTTAGAACCTTTGCCCCGGTCAATAAAAATAGGTGGAATCCCAACCGCCTTAAATGCCCTTACAGGACTATTTACCCCCCCTGGCATCAACGACATGGCCTTTTGATAAAATCCTATAGACTTTTTCCTGCTCATAACCACTCATTCCTCCCATCCCTTTATAACGATATTACTTAGCTTTCCTATTCCTTCAATAACTACATCTACCCTATCTCCAATATTCATAGGACCAATCCCAGAAGGAGTCCCTGTGGCAATTACATCGCCTGGCAGAAGAGTCATAATCTTTGATATATAGCTTACAAGAACCCTTGGCTTAAAGATAAGGTTTCTCGTATTTGAGTGCTGACGTTTTTCTCCATTGAGAAAACATGATATCTCCAAATTCTCTGGGTTGATATCTGTTACAATACAAGGTCCAATAGGGGCAAAGGTATCAAAACTCTTTGCAATTGTCCATTGACCATCTTTTGGCTGAAGATCTCGAGCAGTAACATCATTAAAACAGGTATAACCGAGGATATAATCATCTGCTTCAGTCTCCTTTATATTCTTTGCAACTTTTTTAATAACAACGGCGAGCTCTGCCTCATAATCAACGCGCCTTGACATCTGCGGATAAGATATGGGCTCTTCAGGACCAATTACAGAAGTTGATGGCTTTATAAATAGGATGGGGCTTTGAGGAATTGGCATTCCAACCTCTTCAGCATGGTCCCTGTAATTTAAACCTAAGGCAACAATCTTTGTCGGAGCACACGGGGCAAGAAGTCTTACCTCATCAATTTCTTTAACCTTCGAGGTTAAAGAAAAATTGGAAAACGGCTCTCCCTCTATCTCACGAATCGTTCTTTCTTCAATAACCCCCCACTTTTCAATTCCCTTTTCCTGGAAACGAACAATCTTCATACTGCCTCCTTATATTTCTTCGTTCGAAGGAGAATCACCGGACTTATTTTCTTTTTCATCCTTTTAAACCCAACACATCTTGCATATCATAAAGTCCATTTGGCTGATTAATCACCCAGAGTGCAGCCCTGATAGCACCTCTTGCAAAATTGTCACGACTATGAGCCCTGTGTATTATCTCTAATCGCTCTCCTATACCACCAAAAAGAACTGTATGCTCTCCTACAATATCGCCTGCCCTAATAACTTGCATCCCAATCTCATCCTTCTTTCTCTCTCCAATCATACCTTTTCTACCATAAACACCAACCTGATGGATATCCTTTCCAATTGCCTTTGCAACTAATTCACCGAGTTTCATAGCAGTCCCGCTCGGAGAATCCTTTTTTAAACGGTGGTGTGCCTCAAGAATCTCAATGTCGTACTCAGGACCGAGTATCCTTGCTACCTCTTCAACCAAACGAAACATAACATTTACTCCAATACTCATATTCGGAGAAAGAACGCATCTTACATCCTTCGAAAGATCTTTTATTTTTTCTATCTGGTCCTGACTGAATCCAGTTGTTCCAATTACAACTGCCATTCCTGTATCTTTTGCAAATTCGAGACTCTCTATAGAGGCTTGTGGAGTTGAGAAATTTATTATCACATCTCCCCCTTTATCTTTAAGTCTTCCTTCAAGCGGGACATTAATCCTTCCCAAACCAATCATCTCCCCAATATCTTTTCCAATCCAGGGATGATCGGCCCTTTCAATTGCCTGAATTAAACTTATGGATGGATTCTCTTTTATTATGTGGATCAATCGAATCCCCATCCTGCCTGCTGCACCAACAACAACTGCTTTTACTTCTTTATTCATCTGTAAGCCTCCTCCCACATCTCGGCTTCATATATAATGTTTGCGTCTCCCTCAAGAAAGACCTTTTTAACATCCTCTCCTTCAATCTCAAAGTATACGATTAAAATCTCACCCCCCCTTGTTTTAATAGAGACTGGAGACTGTACCCTCCCTTTAAATCCTGCAATCAAAGCAGAGGCCACAGCCCCTGTTCCACAGGCAAGGGTCTCATCCTCCACCCCTCTCTCATATGTTCTTATCGATATCTGATTGCCATCTTCTAAACGAACAAAATCAACATTTGTTCCATTTGGTGCAAAAAGTGGATGATATCTAATCATACTACCCAATCTAACTACATCCACCCTTTCAAGGTCTTGTGTAAAGAGGACTGTATGTGGGACACCCGTGTTGAGGTGTGAAAAGGTAAGTTCTTTTCCTTCTATAGGAATTGTACCATCAAGTTTTAAACTGTGAGGTTTTGTAAGTTCAAGCTTGACCCTTTTATCCTTTACCTCTGCAGAAAGTATACCAGCAATTGTCTCAAATGTAAGGATTGGACCAGAAATACCCTTAAGGAAGGCAAATCTGGCAACACATCGCCCCCCATTCCCACACATCTCTGCCTCGCTCCCATCAGAATTGAAGAAACGCCATTTAAAATCAGCCTTATCAGATTTTTCTACCAGTATCAAACCATCGGCTCCAACAGAAGTCCTTCTCTGACAAACCTTTCTTATAAATTCTTTTAAATTTTCCTCATCTAAAAATGGCTTTCTATGGTCTATTAAAATAAAATCATTTCCGCTTCCGCTCATCTTCACAAAAGGAATCTTCATCAAAACCTCCCGAGTTCTGAAAATTATCTATTTAAAAAAAATCTCCTCACTTAAGAAAATCTGGTAATATCTCACCACGTATCAGGTCTTCGTAGGTTTCTCTTTTCCGAATAATATGCATCTCATCCTCTTTTACGAGAACCTCCGCAATCCTTGGCCGTGAATTGTAATTACTTGACATAGAAAATCCATATGCACCTGCACTCATAATCGCAACAAGGTCGCCAGATTGAAATTTTGGTACTCTACGATCTTTAGCAAAAAAATCACTCGATTCACAGATAGGCCCAACAATATCAGCAACTATCTCCTCTCGATTCATCTTCTTAACTGGACAGATCTGATGGTAAGAACCATAATAACTTGGCCTTACAAGATCATTCATCCCTGCATCGACAATTACAAAATGTTTCTGTTCATTCTCTTTTGTGTATAGAACCTTTGTCACAAGTATCCCGGCATTCCCAACTATTACCCTGCCAGGCTCTAAAATAAGCTTGCAATCGAATCCCCTAATCTCATCAAGAATCTTTGAGGCATATTCAACCGGATGGGGTGGTTCTTCGTCTTCATAAGTAATTCCAAGTCCTCCACCAAGATCCAGATATTTTATACTTAACCCACTTTTTCTCAGATTCTCAACAAGCTGTTTCAGCTTCTTTAAGGCCTCAACGATCGGCTCTACTTTAACGAGCTGTGACCCAATATGGCAGTCTACACCCACTACCTCAAGATTTGGTAACTCATTGGCAATGCGATATGCATTGAGTGCCTGTGTGATATCGATTCCAAATTTGTTCTTTTTTAATCCAGTTGAGATATAAGGATGCGTCTTGGGATCTATATCTGGGTTTACGCGTATCGATATAGGAGCCTTCTTTTTTAAACGCTCAGCCCTCTCGTTTATCGTGAATAATTCTTCCAGGGATTCAACATTAAACATGAGTATACCAACATTTAGGGCATAATCAATCTCGTCTCCACTCTTTCCAACGCCTGAAAAAACAATCTTTTGGGGATCCGAACCAGCCTTTAATGCCCTATATAGCTCACCTCCTGAAACAACATCCACTCCACCACCAAGGGTAACAAAAATCCTGATAATGGCTATATTTGAATTTGCTTTTGCAGAATAGCAAACAAGATGAGGAATCCCTCTAAAGGCTTCGTCAAATACTGTAAAATGTCTTTTCAATGTATTGAAGCTATAAAGATAGAATGGTGTCCCCACCTGGCGAGCAATATCTTCGACAGAAATATTTTCACAATAAAGTTCTCCGTCCTTATATTCAAAAAAATGCATTTTAAACTCCTTATTAAATTTAATATCTGTATTTAACCCTTATCTCTTCAGAGCGCAAACTTTCATTCCTTCTCGCTGAATTATCCACTGCTGTAATTGCATATTCATAATCCTGTTCTATCTCGACCTCTGTGTCAAGATACCTTTCTTTTTCAATTGGAAAAGGATTTAATCTCCTAAACTCACTTTCACCTACTTTCCTTCGATATATATAATAACCTAAAAGATCAGGTTCCTCATTTCTTCTCCAATTGAGTTCAATCCCGCTCTTTAGGGGTATCGCCACAAGCCCTTTAGGTGAAGAAGGTGGAATCATATCTGTTGGAATAACTGAAATCTCCTGAGAACCCTTTCCCTCTATATCAGTCTTTACCACTCTCTTTACTGCCCTAATTGTATAGATGTATTTTTTCTCATTCTCCACTTTTAAATCTGTGTATTCACTGGTACTTATCAGAGAATCATTTATTGGTCTATTTGAAAATTCCTCACCTTCGATTCTCCGATATATATTATAACCTGCTACCTCCTTAACCTCTCCCCAAAAGAGATCAACCCTTTTATCTCCTGCCTCAACCCTTACAGATTTAGGCGCCTCAGGCGGTTCATCCCAATATACCGTTACAGGATTTGAAGGTGAACTTAAGTATCCTCTTTTATTAACAGAGACCACCTGATAGATATATACTTTCTTTGGTTCATGATCATTTATAAATATTGAAATCCTTTTCCCTCTATTATCCTCCTTAACGTTAAGTTTAATCTCTCTTATGATATTTAGCTTTTCAGTGCAACCACGACATTCGCCATTACTTAAAACTCCTTCTGATCTTAAAATCCGAAAACCTGCTAAGTCAGTCAAGGGGGACTTATCAGTATTCTCCTTTGGTGATGTCCACTCAAGCAAGAGACGACCTTCTCTCGTCTTTGCCTCAAGATTTAAAATCCTCTTCGGAACCACCATATCCCAGGGTATTGGGGGTCCTTTCTTTCCACATCCAAGAACGAGTAGGATAATAAATATAGTGTAGATAATCCCAAGTCTTTTTTTTCTCATTTCTCCCACAAAAAGGCAAAATCCTTCATCTTACTTTCTGGGACCAAAAATCGCTGTTCCAATTCGAACATAGGTCGAACCTTCTTCAACTGCAACCTCAAAATCATTTGACATACCCATTGAAAGTTCTTTAACAGAGATACCCTCTTTCTCCATCTTTTCCTTCAGTAAACGAAGACGAATAAAATAGGGTCTGCTCATTTCAGGATCCTCAAAATAAGGCGGCATTGTCATTAAACCAATAAGTTTTAGATTTTTAAGCCCTGAAATACTGCTTCCTAATTTTAATGCATCCTCTTCTTCTACGCCAAATTTAGTTCTCTCTCCTGAAAGGTTGACTTCAATCATAACTTTCATGATCCTGCCCTCTTTTTCTGCCCTGCGATTTAACTCCTCTGCAAGTTCTATACTATCGAGTGAATGAATCATATCAAATAGTTTTACTGCATATTTTGCCTTATTGGTTTGTAGATGACCTATAAAGTGCCAGGAAACATCTTTCCCTATCTCTTCGATCTTTTTTTGTGCCTCCTGGACATAATTTTCACCCAATATCTTAACGCCAGCCTCTATTGCCTCCCTGATCCTTTGTGTATCAACTGTCTTAGAAACTGCTACAAGTTTAATATCATCAGGGTTTCTTCCTACCCTTTGGGCAGCCTTCTCGATCTTCTCTATAACCTTCAAATAATTCTCTTTTACTGATGACATAGCTTTAAATAACTCTAATCCCTGATTTCGAAACCTCAATTGCTCCCAAATGCATAAGCATTTGAAAAAGTTCACATAATGGAAGACCTACAACATTTGTGTATGAACCATTTATTGATTCAATCAATACCGAACCAATCCCTTGAGCTGCATAACCTCCTGCTTTATCATAGGGTTCATCCGTATTTATATACCATTGTATCTCCATTGGCGAAAGCTTTTTCATCTTTACTCCGGTCTTAACTACCTTTTTATCACTCTTTTGCCTTCTTAAATTACAAACAAAAATCCCTGTAAAAACAAAATGCTCTCTACCACTAAGGCGAGAAAGCATCTGCTCTGCATCTTTCATGTTTTCTGGTTTTCCTAAAATAATATTATCGATATAGACTATTGTATCTGCAGATATTATCCATGCTTCGGGATATCTCCTCATTATACCTGAGGCCTTTTCTTCCGCTATTCTTAAAACATACTCCTCTGGCGTCTCACCTGGGATAGCATCTTCTTTCACATTACTTGGTATGGTCTCAAAATCTAAACCCATCTGTTTAAGCAAGCTATATCTACGAGGAGATTCAGAGGCAAGTATGATTTGGGTAGTCATTTTAAAAAATAAAGAATTCGAAGGATTTTAAATATTTATCAATCATTAGGCTATTAACACATTATCATTTTCATGTCAATCGATCGCTGTGAAGGGATTCGGTCAAAAATCTTTTCTTCGCCATTCTAAAAATATCAATAAAAAGGCAAGGAGAAGGCCCAGGACATTAACTAAAATGGTTGTAATGAAGAATTGGCTCTGTAAAGGAATTAAAAGTAGAATTCCTGATATACACATAAGGAATCTCGAAATCAGGGCTATGGGTTTAAATAGATATCCTACCAGTCCGCATCCTAACATAAAACACCCTGCAACAGCGGTGAAAAAAGAAATAATAATATTAAGAACCGATCCCATCATTAATAATGCAGGAGAAAAGATAAAAAGGAATGGAACGATATAGGCTAAAATTCCAAGTCTCATGGCTGAATACCCTGTCCTCATTGAATCTGCACCTGCAAGGGATGCCCCTGCATAGGCAGCAAAACAGACAGGTGGTGTGATCATCGATAATATCCCATAGTAAAGAATAAATAAGTGTGCAGCCAATAAATTAATACCTAACTGTACCAGGATGGGGGCCATTAAAACTGAAAGAAGTATATATACAGCAACTGTAGGCATTCCCATACCAAGAATAATATTCGCTATAGATATTATTACAAGTAGGAGAATTATATTCTCACCTGCCAACCTGCCCATTAACAATGGAAATACAAACCCTACTCCACTGAAATTTATTGCCCCTATGATCAATCCTGCTGTCGCCACCACCAAAGTCAATTCAAGAAGGCCTTTGCCCGTGTTTTCGAGAGCCCCAAGCAACCAACCAAATCTAAATCTTGTCTTTGACCTAATAAAACTTACAACCATGATAAATATTACACCAAAAAGTGCTGCTTTACCTGCAGATAGGTAAAGGATAAAGAGGGCATAAACCAGTGCTCCAAGTGGGATAACAAACAGGTATGCCTCATTTAATATTCCTTTTAGGGGAGGAAGTTGCTCCTTTGCTAATCCCCTTAAGCCAGTCTTTCCTGCCTCAAGGTCTACCTGAAAGAAAAGACAGATATAATAGAGCAGAGCAGGAAGAAAGGCAGAAATTGCAACTTTTGAATATGGAATACCTGTATATTCAGCAATGATAAAGGCAGCAGCTCCCATAATGGGAGGCATGATCTGTCCTCCTGTTGAGGCAACTGCCTCAATTGCCCCTGCAATATGGGGTTTATAACCTGTCTTTTTCATAAGAGGAATTGTTACAACACCTGTAGCTACTACATTTGAAACAGCACTTCCAGATATTGTCCCAAAAAGGCATGAGGCAGAGACAGCCATCTTTGCCGGTCCACCTCTATATCTTCCGAATAAGGCCATTGCAAAGTTTGTAAGAAACTCACCTCCCCCAACACCAAAAAGCATATTTCCGAAAAGGATATAAGCAACAACAATAACCGCAGTGACTTCCATAGGAATCCCAAGCACTGCATTTGGATCAAGAAATAGTGAGTTTATAAGCCTCTCCCAGGGTATACCAGGGCCTTTAAACACCCCTGGGGCAAGCCATGTGTAGCGTGCATAAAAGATAAAAA
>JBBIOI010000078.1:0-16320 GCA_037443425.1 Deltaproteobacteria bacterium | reverse complement strand
CGTATTCATCATAGTCCCAATATAGGAAGCACCTTGACGGTAAATCATCTTGATTGGTGAATATCCTTCAAATGGAAAGTTACATTGGATGAATTGTTGCTGTGCACTTTGACCATAATAACCATATATACCCCTCCAAGAGACAGGAGGATTCATCACACATTCAGGAAGTACAGATCGATTGATCCTCTGACGTATTACACTTTGAACTGGCTTGTCAGGAAAACCTCTTGGTCCAAGCTCTCTTGGCCCTGAACTACCACCACTTATCCCACCATCAGCATAGCCTGGAAAGTAAAAACTCCAATCTGCAGGAGCACCACCTGTTGTGGAATATATATTGACACCGGGCTTTCCAAGACCTTGCATAGCTTGAAGAAGTACCATCATTCGAGCCCATTCATGACCGTAAGAGGTCCTACATGCCCCTCCCATACCTGATCGACCTCCTGCTGCAAGGGTTGTCCTCCTCTTTGCCCACTCCCTTGCAAGTGCAATTATATCACGTGCCTTAACGCCTGAGATCTCTTCTGCCCATTTTGGTGTCTTTGGCTGTCCATCTTCTTCTCCAAGCACATATGACTTCCATTTATCAAAACCAAATGTATGGGTATTTACATACTCCTTATCATAAAGATCTTCTGTAATCCAGACAAATGCAATTGCTAAAGCAATAGCGCAATCTGTGCCAGGCTTTGGTGAAAGCCATTTATCAGCTCCAATTACAGCAGTATAATTACAGAAAGGATCAATAAACACAAATTTTATCCCTAACTTCTTCATATGAAATCGCCAGCAATCCTGCTCATTCCATGCATAATCTCCTGAGGTAGTGTTTGGATCAGAACTCCAAAAGACAATCATCTCAGTATGTTTAAAAGTATCCTCAAGTAGATCATATGCAGGAGGCTGGCCGAGTCTCCAGTAGAATCCCCATTGATGTATTGCACCCCAAAACCACCCTTCCCAACTCTCAGGGTTATGGTCAACCCATGTACAGCCAACAATATTCCAGAAACGATCAAGTGCACTCATCCTGTAACCAATATTACCCCATGAGTCATGTGAAGAACCCGTTACTGCAATAGCTGAAGGGCCATACTCCCTTTTTATTCTAACAATCTCATTCGTTATTATATCAAGTGCTTCGTCCCAGCTTATCTTTTCATAACCAGATATGCCCCTATTGTGAGGGTTTCTATTCCCGTAGGGATCAAAATCTACACGCTTAAGAGGAGTCAATATCCTTTTATCTGAATAGACGTACTGTTTAAGTCCCTGAACCCAGCATGAAATCGATGCCTTGTCGGGTCGCCTAAACACCTCACCTCTTGCCTCAATGCTCCATGGTTTTGCATCATCTCTCGAGTAAAAAAGTGGGGTTATTCTTACAATCTTACCATCTTTTACATACACATTTACAGGACCGCTGAGTGTACAGTTAATAAATCTTTTTTCTCCTTTTGAAGTATACTTTTTGTTAAAATTCTTTTTCTTTTCCATAGCAACTCCTTTATATTTTTATTGCTATATCATAGGCTGACTCAATCGCCTTCATCGCATTTCCAATCATAGCACAATCTCCTACAGTATAAACCTCTTTTATTTTACCTTCAAGTGATTTTACAAGATCTTTTTTGGGAGTTGAGCCAACACTTAAAATCACTGTATCAGCATCGAGCAAAAATGTAATTCCTGACTTTTCAAGGATCAATCCCTTCTCGTTTATCTCTTTCACCTTTACACCACTACATACACGAATATTTGAACGGTAAAACCTCCTTAGTAGATATCCTCTTGAGGTATAGCCCATCCCAGGGACAATGGCATCCCTTTCAGTGACAATGCTCACCAATTTCCCAATTGAAGAAAGATATTCTGCCGCATCTACAGCCGCATAACCCGAACGACATGCATAACTAAATGTTGAAGCCATATTGGTTGGATCACCTTCAATTGGTGTAATCCTCTTTTTGCATGTAAAAGTGCAATAATAACTACAAGTCCATATGACAACACGATTACCAATATCCTTCCCACTTTTCATGACTTCATCTGCTGAAATGATATTTGCTGATCGACCTTTAATAATCTTTTGAGGAATTACAGGTGAGGCACCTGTGGCGACAATAACAGTATCAGGATTTTCTTGCAGGATCTTTTCAGGGTCTACCTCTTCACCAAGTATTATATTTACACCCTCCTTTTTAAGTGCCCGTTCAAAATATGAAAAAAGTCTTTCAACCTCCCTCTTACTTGGAGAATTTGAGGCAAAACGAAATGAACCACCAATTGATCTTTCTTTCTCATATAGGGTAACATCGTGCCCCCTTTTTGCTGAGATCAAAGCTGCCTCACAACCTGCTGGTCCTCCACCAATAACTATAACCTTTTTCTTCAGGGAAGATTTCTCAATTTCATCGATCGGAACCTCATCAATCCTCCCTGAGGAAGGATTTACAAGACATGTGGTTGGAGAGAACATCCAAAGGATATCAAAACAACCTTGGGCGCACCAGATACAGGGTATAATATCTTCGGATCTACCTTCCAAAAGCTTCTTACCATAAAGCGGGTCTGTTATAAAAGGCCTGCCAATACAGACAAAATCTGCCTTTCCTTCAGAAATGATATTCTCTACCATATCTTCAGATATCCTTTTGGCTACCATCACAGGTATACTCACGGTCTTTTTTATCCCTTCTGCCATGTATACCCATGATCCTCTTGGAGAGGCCATTGTCTGATCATGAAGATAATGGTCTGACTCTCTTAAACCTGCAGAGACACTGATACAATCGGCACCTGCCTTTTCAAACGCCACAGAGATCATCCTTGAATCTATGGATGTAACTCCACCAGAAGGATCATAATCATCACCATTGATCCTGCAGAGAACTGGGAAGTCCTGTCCACAAAGATTCTTAATCTCTTTTATAATCTCACTACAGAACTTAATTCCTCCCTCTATCCCTCCATATTCATCCTGTCTTGTATTCTGTGTTGGAGAGAGAAATGAGCTTAGAAGATAACCATGTGCACAATGGACCTCAACCGCATCAAAGCCTGCCTTTTTGGCCCTAAGGGCTGCCTCTGCAAATCTCTTTATGATCATTTTACATTCATAAAGGGTTAATGCGCGTGGTGGATCGTAAAGGATGGGAGTGCTTGGTGAAGGAGAACATGAAACGGGTTGAGAACCAGATATGGCAATACTTGTCTGTCTCCCTGAATGCATGATCTGAAGGGCAATCTTTGTATCATATTTGTGAACCTCATCAGTCAATCTCTTCAATGTGGGGATGTATTTATCCTCAGAGACTGAACTGTTGAGGATAGATCTTCCTGATGGATAATCAATGGCCGATGCTTCAATAATAATTAACCCTGCGCCACCCCTTGCCCTCAATCCATAGTAGTGAATGGCACGGTCTGTAAAATGGCCTTGAAATGTATAATTTGTGCACATAGCAGGAATAACAAGCCTGTTTTTAAGCTCCATTTTGCCTATCTTGCCAGGTTTAGCAAGCATCTTTGGTATAATACTCATTTTCAAAACTCCTTTTTTTCTACTTTAATGAGGGATCGAACCTTTTTTTAAGTTCCTTCCTTAACACCTTTCCATAAAGATTCTTTGGTAGATCTTCAACAAAATATATCTTCTTGGGCCTTTTATAACCTGCAAGATTCTGTTTGGAGAACTCTATAAGCTCTTCCTCGCTTGCCTTTGCACCCTCTCTTAAAACTACGGCAGCATTTATAGCCTCGCCCCAGAATGGATCACTCACCCCAAAGACCGCGACCTGAGAAACTGCTGGATGCCTTGAAAGAATCTCCTCTACCTCTCTTGGATATACATTGAGACCGCCCGTTATTATCTTATCGTGCTTACGATCAACTAAATAAAGATAACCGTCTTCGTCCAGATAGCCTATATCACCTGTATGTAGCCATCCACCTCGAAGGGCCTCCTCTGTCTTATCAGGTTGATTCCAGTAACCTCTCATAACAAGATCTGAACGCGTTAAAACCTCGCCAATCTCTCCGGGACCGAGTATATGATCTTTCTCATCTACAACTCTTACCTGGACACCAGGATATTCTCTCCCTGCAGATGCAAGCCTTCTTTCGCGCACAGGATCATTATTTATGATGTGCTCATGCCTTGGAAGATGAGTAATTGTGATAATAGATTCAGCCTGTCCATAGGATTGATCAAGGATTGGACCAAAAATCTCGATTGCCTCTTTTATCCTCTCAACAGGCATTGGAGCTCCGGCATAGGTTATGCGTTTAAGTGAACTTAAATCATAACGATGTCTTTCAGGATTATCCATGAGACCGATAAGCATTGTTGGGACTGTTGAAAGATCGGTAATCCCCGATGATTCAATCTCTTTAAATATCTTTATGGGATCATAGTGGCTGTGAAGATAGTTTATCGCACCCCGGATAATGAATGGCAGTACCCTTACAGAGCCTGCATGACTTAAAGCACCAACTGTTAAGAGTTTATCCTCATGGGTGATATCGTAAACATCGGAGAGAAGGAGCAGTGCGCATGTCAAAACATTTCGATGTGTGATCATGATCCCTTTTGGTTGCCCAGTTGTTCCTGATGTATACCAGAGGTCTGAAAGATCATCGAGCCTAACATCTACATTTGGTTCTTCAGAGGATCCTTTATCCAGAAAGTTATCATAATCAATTCCTGAGCCTTTCTCTTTAGATATGATCCATGAGATTTGAGGATCAATTTTATAAACAGTTTCTTCGAATTCGGGTCCATGAATCAATACCTTTGCTCCCGAATCTTCGATCATGGACCTCAACTCTATGGGATGAAGCCTCGCATTTAGGCGAACCCAAACAAGTCCGGCTTTATAGACCGCTAAATAGGACTCTAAATAGGCAAGTGAATTATGAAAAAGCAAACCTACACGATCACCCTTCTCAAGACCGAGCGAGAGCAGTGAATTTGCAAGTCTATTTACCCTTTTATTCAATTCTTTATATGTAATAGATTGGCCTTCTATGACAAAGGCAATCCTTTCTGGGAAATAATGTGCACTTCTTGTTAGGAGGTAACCTACGTTCATCCTCATCCTCTCCTTTCAAAACTCATTTATTCTCCAAATAATATATGAACAGCGACAACTGCTGTTTCTCCCGCAATATTTCCACCGCCGTTTTCAATAAGACCCACGTCAGGAATAGGATTGACCTGACGATCTTGGGCCTCACTTCGCATCTGCCAGACAATCTCGGCAATCTGTGCAAGACCTGTTGCACCTGCTGGATGTCCCTTTGCAGTAAGTCCTCCAGAAGTATTCACAGGTAACCTTCCACCTAAGTATGTTACCCCTTCATCAATTAACCGACCACTTTCACCAGGACCACAGAAACCCAATTCTTCATAAAGGAACAGTTCTACAGGTGAGACAGCATCATGAACCTCTGCTATCTCAACATCATCAGGTTTGATTTTTGCCTCCTCATAGGCCTTTTTTGCTACGCGTGCAGTAATACCTGGTTCATCCTTTCTTGTAAAACCATAACTACCTAAGACACTTGAACCTATCCTGACAGGCCTCTTGCCCATGGCCTTGGCAATATCCTTTGTTCCTACTAGTACACAAGCCCCTCCATCACCCATTGGACAGGTCATAAGAAGAGTGATTGGATCTGCAATCATGCGAGAATTTAGTACTTCCTCAACAGTCACTTTATTTCTATATTGGGCATATGGATTTAGGGCTCCATGTTCATGGTTTTTAACCGAAACCTTAGCAAACTGTTCCCTCGTTAGTCCATATTTCTCCATGTGTGCTCTTACACGCATTGCATATATACCAGCAAAAAGTACACCCATTCTTCCCTCAACCTCTATATCAGAAGAGGTTGAAAGGGCTTTTAAACTTTTACCTGTATCATCACAAAAAAGCTTCTCAACACCAACGGCCAATGCAAGATCTGCATCTCCCGAGGCAACTGCCTTGTGGGCGAGGTAAAAGGCCGTAGATCCTGAGGCACATGCGTTTTCTACATTGATTATAGGTATCCTTGTAATTCCAGCCTCCCTCAGTATAACTTGACCTCTGATAGATTCCTGGCCAGTAATCAATCCAGCATATGCATTTCCAACAAAGACTATATCAATATCACGTGGATCAATCTTAGACTCATAAATGACATTCCATATAGGCTCATAGGCAAGGTCTTTTAAGCCTTTGTCTAAAAATTTACCAAAGCGTGTCATTGAAACACCAAGTATATAGGTATCTCTCAATTTAAACCTCCTTGAGACTATTCTGTAAGTGGCCTGAACCTATAGCCAACAATAATCCTGTTATCTTTATCTCGGCCAAGCTTTACAATTTTAAGACCCATTTTTGAGCCAATCTTCAACTTCGATCCATCACCATAGTCTGTAAGAAGAGAAAAAATCCTTGGACCATCATCCAGAAGATCTACGTAACCCTGTGCGTGGGGAATACTAAACCCTGGTGGAGCAACAGCCGCAATAACAAATGTTTGCAGTATACCTTCATCGCTGAGAATTATCGGTTTTATTGATTTTTCGTCAAGACAATTGGGACAGTTTCTCCTTGATGGGAAGAACTTCTGGCCACAACGATCACATACGCTTCCAAGCAAATGAAGATCATCCACACTACTCCCAGCAAGACTTTTAGGGACTTCACAAACCCATGAATCGACCTTTATAATTGATCGAATAAACTCAACCATCTCCTTTATCTGTGAACCCGGGGGAAAGATCGCTGAGACACCAAGTCTTTTTAACTCTTCATAGTCCTCCTCAGGGATAATGCCTCCGAAGATTACGGGTATATCCGAGGCATTAAGTGCATCAAGTTCTTGTCGCAGCTTTCTCATAATTGCTAAATGGGCCCCAACCATAGAGGAAATACCTATCACGTCAACACCTTCCTCCACTGCTGTCCTTGCAATTGAAGAAGGCGTTTGCCTAATCCCTGTATAGATCACTTCCATCCCAGCATCTCTAAGCCCGTAGGCAACTACCTGTGCACCTCGATTATGTCCATCAAGTCCTGCCTTAGCTATTAAGACCCTTGCAATTCGATCACCTCTCTTCACAACCATATTGGACTCTCCTCATAAGTTCCCCAAATTTTCCCAAGGACCTGACATATCTCGCCTATTGTTGCATAGGCCCTGACGCAATCTATTAATGAAGGGACCGAATTCTTTCCCGATCTAACATCCTCTTCAAGTTTACGAAGACCATTTTCGACTGCTCTGTTGTTCCTCTCTGATTTGAGTTTATGAAGTTTTTTTATAACCCTTTCCTGAACCGCCTCATCCACTTTAAAGCATTCAATCTTTACCTTTTCTCTCTCCTCTCTGAACTTGTTCAGACCAACAATAACCCTTTCTCCACTTTCAATCTCTTTCTGATATTCTCCTGCTGATTTACGAATGAGCATCTGATAAAAACCAGACTCTATAGCCTTCTGAGCCCCTCCCCTCCTATCGATCTCCTCTATTAATTTTAACGCCTTTGTCTCAATCTCATTTGTTAGATACTCAATAAAGTATGAACCACCAAGAGGATCTATTACATCCGCAATCCCTGTCTCATTTGCAAGGATATGCTGGGTCATTAATGCCACGTGGGCAGCTTCCTGACTTGGAATTGAAAGTACTTCATCCATGGCATTTGTTGAAAGACTCTGTGCCCCTCCAAGGATTGCTGCTAATGCCTCGATCGTCACTCTAACGATATTGTTAAGAGGTTGTTCGGCTGTCATTGTATAGCCAGTGGTATAGACCCGTATAAAACATTTTAGGCTCTCAGGCTTTTTTGCATTATAGTGTTCCTTTAGGAGCCTAGCCCACATTCTTCTAAAGGCCCTGTATTTTGCAACCTCTTCAAAGAGGTTCATCGGAACAGAAAGTTGACATTCCATAGACGGAGCAAATTCATCAATATGCAATCCCCTTCGAATAGCCTCTTCTATATAGGCCTTTGCATTTGAGAGTGTAAAGGCAATCTCTTCGATAGCATTTGCACCTGCCTGTCTCATATGAGAACCGCAAACAACAATTGGTTTAAAATTTGGGTGGTATTTTGTACAGTACTCAACTACATCTATCGAAAATCTCAAAGAGGGCTCAGGAGGAAAGATGTATGCACCCCTTGCAACATATTCCTTCAAGATATCGTTCTGCAAAACAATGGTAAAATCCTTTGGATCTATCCCCTGCCTTTCAGCCAAGACAAGAAAGAGTGCAAGCATTATAGGACCAATAGCATTTGCAGTTGTAAATATCTGTTTTGGTTGATTAAGGGGGATACCATCAAATATCTCTTCCATATCCCTTAAAGAATTGATGGCAACCCCTGCCTTTCCAACCTCGCCATCTGCCAGTTCATGATCAGACTCTAAACCAAGCTGTGTAGGTAGATCAAGGGCCAGTGCCAGCGCTGTCTGACCTTTTGAAAGAAGGTACTTAAATCTCTCATTGGTTGCCTCTGGATTGCCGAAACCAGAATATTGGCCCATGATCCAGAAGTCCGCTCTATACATAGAAGGATAAATTCCACGTGTATATGGAAACATCCCTGGTAAACCGAGGTCTTTCTCAGGATCAAAATCTATCTCTTTAAGATCACTCGGCCCATAAACATCCTTCAACTCAATTCCAGAATCCGAAAGGTATATAGGTTTTCTTCGACCTCGTGTCTTATAATCTAATTCTAATAATTTTTCCCATTCCTCATTCTTCATTCTTTTTCTCCATATAATTCTTTAAATAGTTGTTCTGGAGAATCGGCTGGGTTTGAGACATTCAAAATTGTCTCAAGCCTCTCCATGCTTTTCTCAGAGAGAAAAGCTTTTGATGCTTGGCGGAATTTATCAATTGTAAAAGAGTAGGGCAAAGGATTTTCAGGCTCTCCAAGTGGATAATCTACTCTTTTTGTGATCCTTTTTCCATCCTTAACAAGGATTTCAACAATAGCACTCCTTCTCCCCGGATAAAGCCTCTCCAGTTCTTCATCCGGAACGAGTTTTACTCTTCTCATCAATTCTAATATCTTTGGATTTGAAAAATGCTTTTCATCAAATGTACTCCAGTCACTTCTACCCAATACTAAACTTGCTGCAACGGCGTACGGGATATTAAAATATGCATCTTCACGGCTTTGAAGTCTATGAATCTCAGTCTCCAAAGCAACCCTGTAAGTCTTTACCTCTATCCTTTCAATCTCTGATGAATCTAACTCGTTTTCTTTCAATAACTCTCTTATTGCATCGAGTGTAGGATGGAGATGTCTGCAACCAGGATATGGTTTAAGATAGCTTCCTCTTAATCCGCTTCCATAATTAAGCGGTTTATCTATTGGAATAGTAGGAAGGCTTCCTAAAAAGGCCGGGAAAAAACCTTCTTCAAAGATATATGGATATCCACTTTGTCCTCTTTCAGCAAGCATTGTAGAGAGTAGGCCATTTCTTACAGACCAAGCGACCTGAAGTGGTTGGGTATTTCCTCCCCAAAAAGAGGCCATGAGTCCTGAGGCCCCCATTGCAGAAAGAGATAATGCATTCTGAGCCTTTGTTAAATCAAAATCAAAAAGTAAAGATGAGGCAGAAACACATCCAAATGGTGCTGTTATTGAAGTCGGGTGGAATCCTCTTAATGTAAATTGAGGATTCCCGCTTCGTGCTATTCGAATCATAATCTCATATCCAGCAATAATTGCCCGATCAATCTCTTCCCAGTCTCTCCCTCCCGAAAGTACAATCACCGATGGAATGACTGCTGAAGCAGGATGACATGCACCCTCCCGAGATCCGTCTTCAAAAACAGAGGCATTAATTGCAAATGACCAGATCATTACGGCATCGAGCAATCCTACCTCTATACGGCCACATCCTGGAAGGCCATAGCCTTCTTTTACCTTTGGACACAAATTACAGAGATCCTCAAATAGTCTTCCCCTCCTCCCTATAAAGGCAGATGCAATTGCATCGAGTAAGTGCTGCCTTGCAATGGTTCTATCCTCAAGGCTTAAAGGTCCTGACCTTATCTCTTCAACAATTTTTGAAAGGGTTTGAGAGATTGGGGGGCCATTTTTAAAATAAACTTTATTCATTTTCACTCTCATATAGATCTAACTAAATATTGCAGAAAAGATATATTCCTTTCCTGCCTTTATGTGTTGTCTTATCAATTCTTTTGCACGCTTTATATCTTTTGCCTTTATCGCCTTAAATATCTCATTATGTTCTATTACCACTTCACGTGCCCTTCCTGCAGGAAGTCCTTCAATCCTATGTCTTAAAAATATTCTCTGGTAGACCTCTCTAAAATAATCGGTCAAATACGGGTTCTCAGCCATCTGTATGTAGCATGCATGGAATTCCTGGTCGAGCGTAAATCTACCCCTTGTAATCTGTTCCGAAACTGCCTTCTCATATAGAATCTTCTTCTCCTTAAGGTCTTCAAGCTTTTCGGGTGTAAGTCTTTTTATGGCCTGACCTATTGCTCCGAGTTCTAAGATCTCTCTTATCTCGTAGAGTGCATTTGCCTCTTCCTTTGTGATTTGATGGACTGTATAGCCTTGATTTGGAACGAAATCTAAAAAACCTTCATTAGCTAAAATGCTAAGGGCATTATTCACAGGGGTCCGACTAACACCCAACCTTTTTGCAAGATCGACAAAGATCAATCTCTGTCCAGGAACGATTTCATAGTTGAACATCATCTCCTTTATCCTTCTATAAGCCATCTGGGTTAGATTCTTATCAAGAGAAGTATCTCTTTGGGATGGAACCTTATTTTCCTTTTCCACATCAATTCCTCCATTTATATTTTTCAGGAACCTTTATATTAAGGATCTTTGCTAAATTAAGCCCAAGCATATTTGCCCTGTCCTGGTCTGTTATAGGAGGAAAGCCCCATCCTTCCTGAAGCTCTTTTGGAATCTCCAGCTCAAGTATTGCCTTTACAGATAGGTCTGCTGGAGCGGCAGGCCAATCTGTACCAAATATCAATTTCTCACTACCTCCGAGTATATTCATTACCAACCCAACCATATGCGCTAACCTCATCGGCGCATAATATAGAGGACCAAGCATACCACTCATTCCTACATAAAGATTCTTATGCTTCCAGGCAAGTGAATTTAAAACCTCATGTTCTGGCCAGCCAAAATGGAAGGCAACAACCTTCAGCTCAGGAAACTCAAGACATATATTATCCAAAAGCATTGGTTGGCAGTATTCAGAATGCCCGCCTACAGCAAATCCTGTATGGATAAAAACAGGGATATTTAGTTCAAGACATTTTTCATAAAATGGAAACATATCAGGATGATTGAAAGGACCTGAATCCTCAGGAGAATAAACCTTTGTACATTTAAAACCGTATTCTCTATGTAGAATCTCGAGTTCCTTTATGGCATTTTTTACTCCTCTAATGAGATGCGGACCAACGTTTGAGCAGCCTATGATCCTATCAGGATACTTCTGCATAGCTTCAATTGTGTGATAATTTGTTGAACATGGAACACCATAGTATGACATATAGAAAAATGATTCTCTTATCATACATGCCATATCAATCCCTGCTTCATCCATCGATTTAATAAGTCCATCAAGAGTCCAGTCAGAAGGCTTTTCACGCCTTTCCTTGGTCAAAGGATTTGTGTTCCACCATTTTCCAGTTGGTGATTCTGCTGGTTTCGAAAAATATGCTGATGCAGGATAATAACTGATATGCCTTCTAAATTCCCACGGCATTATATGGGCCTCACAATCAATTATAAAAAAATCTTCCTTTTTACTCATCGCTCATCCTCCCTGAAATTTTTTATATTGCATACAATATTACATTCAATTTATAATGTCAAGTTTTTTGTGGAGACCTCGGAAAAAGTCTTTGAAAGACTGGGGAGGTAGGGTTCAAAACCCTTCGAATGCGGGCTTTTAATGTTTAAATTGCTAACAATCGCTTTAGAAAAAACCAAATTATTTTAAGGAGATTAATCAATAGTGCTAGTCGTTGCGAGGAGCGAAGCGACGTGGCAATCTCAAATAAAGTTCACTCGTTTCACTCGGGACAAGGCTTCGGCTTTGCCTCGCAATGACCATCTGGGATCGCTCAATTTAGATAAAGGTCCTAAAACTTTTTAAGTATTTTTACAGGGATCTATATGGACAATGATCTTCAATATGAATTTAAATGCTTTAAATGCTATTGACTTATCGAAAAAAAAGTGCATAATCAATTCGTGGAAAGATTACCTCGAAAAGGCTTTCTCCTTCTCGGATCACTCTGGCTCCTATGGGGATTAAGTTGGCCGATGATGAAGATTGCAGTAAGAGAGATCCAACCATGGACATTTCGTTCAATATGTTTAATCTTTGGGGCTTCTGGAATTATTGGCCTGATAAAGGCAAAAGGATTTAAGCTCAGTATTCCAAAGAATGAGATTCGTCCGCTTATTATCTTAGCTCTTTTTAATGTAACAGGCTGGCATATCTTTTCTGCTTATGGCCTCATTTATATGAAAGCAGGTCGTGCAGCTATCATTGCCTATACCATGCCTGTTTGGGCATCTATACTTGCAACTATACTGCTTCGTGAACGGTTTTCCTATACAAGGATCTTAGGCCTCTTTCTCGGGATGATCTCCTTATCAATCCTCATCACTCCAAATGTAAGGGAGATGAGCTTAGTCCCCTTAGGTGCAATATTTATGATAGGGTCGGCAATGTCATGGGCAGTAGGAACAGTTCTTATAAAATATTTCCGTTTTACGATTCCAACCATAAGTCTAACAGGATGGCAATCAATTATCGGTGCATTGCCTATAATTATCGGGACCATTATACTTGAACCTCTCCCAACTATATCCAAAATCTCTTGGCATGCATTGATGGCTTTGCTATATTTAATTATTTTTGGCAATATATATTGTTACTGGGCATGGATAAGGGTGGTTCAGCTATTCCCTGCAGGGGTTGCTGCCTCTGGATCGCTTGCTATCCCTGTAATAGGCGTTTTTAGTAGCGGTTTTATCCTTGGAGAATCCATAGGTATCCAAGAGATATCTGCACTCATTATCATGATCATGGCTCTAAGTCTTGTACTCTTCAAACATTAAAATATTCATCCCTTCTTTGAAAAAGGACCGAGAAGCATATCTGAAATGGAATCCTTTAGTTCTTCTTCTGTTCCAAGTTTTGAAATGATTGCCCATGCGTCTCGAAAATAGTGTTCTATGGATTGCTCTACCATGTAGCCATAACCTCCAAAAATCTGAAGGGCTTCGTCCACAATTTCAACCAATCTTCTACCAGCCTCTACCTTCGTTGCAAGTAAATATTTTTGATCAACCCTTTTTCTATCACAATCAAATGCTAATTTATATATCATGAGTCTTAAGACCTCAATCCCTATAGCCATATCAGCTAATTTATGCCTTATAACCTGAAACTCTGAAAGTTTTCTGCCAAATTGCATCCTCTGTTTTGCATACGAAAGCCCGCGATCAAGTGCACCTTGAGCAGTTCCAAGCGCTTGGGCAAGAAATCTTAATGATGCATTCTGTTGATAATGTTTAATATGGTTTATTGTATCACCTACCATACCTATTCTATTCTGAAATGGTATATGTACATTATTAAAATCGATATCCCCGTAAGATACCATTCGCAATCCAATCTTTTCAATAGAGTGAATCTCTACACCTTCTCTATCCCTTTCTATGAAAAGGGTGATAAGATTTCCAGCTTCGTTTCTGCCAATTGTAATAAATGTACTTGCCAGAGCTGAATTCCAGATAAATCTCTTTTTCCCTCTGATAACATATCCATCCTCTCTTTCCTCCACAATCGTATTAATGGAGGAAAAATCATCTCCGTCCTCTTTCTCCCCAAATGCAACTGACAACTGTCTCTCTCCCTTCATAATCGGTGTTAGAAGTTTTTTTTTCTGCTCTTCCGAACCAAATTCTAAGACTATTTCTGCTCCCAAATCTCCGAGTGATAATGCACTCCCTATACCAGAGTCAATCTTACAGAAGGCCTCTATTACAAGCAGGTTCTCTAATAAACCGAGTCCTTGACCTCCTAATTCTTCTGGGTAATTTATTCCAATAAATCCCAATTCCGTAGCCTTTTTCCATAATGAATAAGGGAATTGGCCGCTGCGGTCAAGTTCTATCGCAAGATCTGGATCAAACTCCTTCTGCGCAAATTCAAGTGCAGCCTTCTGAATATCAATCTGTTCTGCTGTCAATTCAAATTCCATATAACCCCCTAAAGACCGATCTCCCTTGCTATAACAATATGCTGTATCTCGGATGTCCCCTCAGGAATTTTAAAAAGCCTCCCATCACGCAAAAACCTCTGTATTGGATTCTTAACTGAAAGAGCGGCATCTTTTTGAAGTGTCATTGCCTTTCTTAATATTTTTTGAAGCGATTCTGTGCAGAAAAGTTTTACCATTGAGGCATCCTTCATTGTTGCAAAACCTTTATCGAAGAGCCATGCACCTCGGAATGTAAAATATCTCATCACTTCTATAATCATCACTATCTCAGCCATGATAAATCTGATTGCCTGCGACCTTTTTAAAGGTTCACCATGTTTTTTACTCTCTTTAACCCAGGAAAACAGGGCATCGAAGGTTGCCTGTGCAACCCCTGTACTCCTTGCACCATATGTTATCCTACCTGATTTAAGGGTGTCCTCCAACTGTTCTAATCCACCACCTTCAGTCTCTCCGATCATCCTTCCCTTTGGTACATAACAATCATCAAAAGCAAGCTCAGCTGTCTCTGATGAATGGTTTCCCAGTTTTTCAAGTTTTCGAACAACTGAAAACCCTTTATCACTACGTTCCACAACAAATAGATTGATGCCTTTACCTCTCTTTGTTGGATCACTATATGCAGCAACAGTAACAAAATCGCATATCGTACCATTTGTAATGAATGTTTTTGAACCATTAATGCGATAACCATCTCCCTCACGTATTGCTGTAGTTCTTATCCCCGAGGCGTCTGATCCTGCATCAGGCTCTGTAAGGGCAAATGCACCAATCTTTTCTCCACGCACTGCTGGGGGCAAATACCTTCTCTTCATCTCTTCACTACCATGTCGAAGAATGGGATCAGTAGCCAATCCTCCGTGAACCATTACCCCAGCACCTATTCCAACACAGATCCTATTAAGCTCCTCTGTAAGTATACATTCTGAGATTTTATCCAAACCAGGCCCCCCATATTCCTTTGGGCATTTGACTAACAGAAGTTGATAATTACCAAGGGTCCTAAAAAGTTGGATTGGAAATGTCTGCTTCTCCTCATATTCATCAACAAGGGGTGAAACCTCAGTTTCAAAGATCTCTCGAACCTTCTTTTGAAAGGCCTTTTGCCTATCATCCAGTTCAAAAAACATCTCTTAATTGCCTCCTCTTCGTCATTGGGCTATGATTTATCCGGAGCATAAAACTATTTTTGAGTCACCCCTTCATCATATCTATACCAGCCGCGACCTGTCTTTCTTCCAAGTTCTCCTGCCTTTACCTTCCTCCTCAAGAGGTCAGGTGGATAGAACCTTATATCCTTTGTCTCCTCATAAATGGCCATGAGTGCATTGCAAGATACATCAAGGCCCACAAGATCTCCGGTCTCAAATGGTCCCATCCTTCTTCCAAATGCTAATCTTACACCCTTGTCTATATCCTCTACTGTTCCTATGCCCTGCTCCAGCAGGCGAATTGCCTCTACATATCCAACAAGGTTGATCCGATTGAGTAAAAACCCTGCTATATCCCTCTCCACACGTATAGGTTCTTTACCGATTCTCTTTACAAAATTAATCCCTATCTGCATCACCTCTTCGGATGTCCGTATCCCTTTAACTACCTCTACTATATCCATCATAACTACTGGATTAAAGAAATGAAGGCCCAGTATCCTCTCGGGTCTTTTAGTTGAGGCCGCTATTTCAGTGATAGGGATTGCAGAGGTGTTAGAGGCAAAGATAGTTTCTCCCTTAAAGATATCGTCAATCTTTTTAAAGACATCCTGCTTGATTGAGAGGTCTTCAAAAACTGCCTCAATCACAAGGTCTACTTGGGGAACTGAGTTTAAATCGATAAAAGTTTTAATTCGATCTATAATGATTTCAATATTTTCAGAAACCTTTCCCTTTTCAATCAATTTCCCTAAAGACCATCTTATATTTCTTAATGCCTTATCCAATATTTCTTGATTGATATCGTTTAAAATAACCTCTAAACCTGCTTGTGCACAAACCT
>JBBIOI010000077.1:0-16323 GCA_037443425.1 Deltaproteobacteria bacterium | reverse complement strand
ATTTTTAATTTTTATTATACAACTGCCAAAATAAACGGGCAAATAATTTTTTAATTAACTTCAATATCTCATTAAAATAAGGGGAGACAATTTGAGTTATCTAAGAGATAGAGTAGGACCCATCCCCGATTACATTGTAGATAATAGTAGCAATCCATCGATTTCTTCAAAATGGTTATCAAAGGAATAAAGTGCCAAACCATGCTTCATAGCATTAGCAGCGATCCAGATGTCATTTGTGGGAATTGGCCGACCTTTAGCCTTCAATTTTTTAACGATCCATGCATAATAATCTGCTGTCTCGAGATCATGCAGAAGTAATTCAACTCTGGGAGAGTTGAGAAACGCTTCCAATTCCTGTCGGTTTTTCTTTTCTTTAGCACCAAGAGAAAATCCTGATAATAGTTCGGTAATGACCGTTATATCCACACCTATAATGTCACAATTCCTGAACACTTCGGTGACACGTTGGTCATTACTTTTAAAATAGATGTAAATATTGGTGTCAATCGCGATTCGTCTCATTTCCAAATATCTTCATCGATCCTCTCGAAGATCTCAGTATTTTTGAAAAAAGCTTTCACTTCTTCCTTACTCCAGCCTCCGGCTAAGCCATCAAGATCGTGGTACTTTTTAAATACCTTCTCCTTACTCAAACCAGTAATTTTTTTTAGCACTTGAAGAATCCACTGATTCACACTGAGGTTGTTCTGCTTTGCTTGGGACTTGATCATCCGGTCAAGTTCAGGTTCAATTCCCCTAATCGTAATTGTTTTCACGGTCATCCTCCAAATTCATAATATGATGTAAGAAATGATTGCAAATTGGTCAGTCTTTCTGTAACATATATCCTATGATCAATATTCCTGGATCGGGTTTAATGGAAAATCAGGAATTGAATGATTTTATAATGTCGATTTCATACAAGGAGTACTCGCGATGTATAGGTAAATCGAATAAGATGAATTTATAAATACCTAAATCGATAAATTATTTTTCTTTACTAATCTTTCTCAATTCCTCTTCCCTTATCTCACGTCTTAGGAGTTTACCAACTTTTGACTTGGGTAGCATATCACGAAATTCTATGTACTGCGGCACCTTATAAGGAGCCAGTCTTTCCCTGCACCAGCGTATTAATTCAGAGGCATCAACTCCTCGGGCATCCTCTTTTAATACTACTATTGCCTTAATCCTCTCTCCCACTTTCGGATCAGGAACACCAACAACACATGCCCCTATCACAGTTGGATGATCTTGCAAAACAGCTTCAATCTCAGAGGCCGACACCCGATAGGCCTTGTGTTTTATTATATCTGCCGATCTTTCCATATAAAAGATTTCACCCTTATCATCTTGGCGAACATAATCACCCATTCTATAATATATTTTACCATTTATATTTACGTATGATCTCTCTGTCTCCTTAGGTTTATTCCAGTAATACTTTAAAGTATAATCCGACGTGACAAGTAATTCTCCTACCTCACCTGGAGGAAGGGGCTCAAGTGTATCGGGATCAACCACTTTGCACTGTCTACTCTTAAGCGGGAATCCTATTGACATCGGTTTTGGATCTTCATTTAAATGTGAATATGTTACATGGCCAGCCTCAGTAGAGCCATAAACTTGATAGATAGAGATATTAAAAAGTTCCTTCCATCTCTTAAAAACTTCTATAGGCAGCACATCCCCTCCACAAAAGCAATATTTAAGAGAACTTAAATCATATTGGTCTAATCGGTCATTTTCAAGTATCATTCTATACAAGGTTGGAACTCCAAGCATCCATCTTACTTTGTATTTCTCGATCACCCTTAAAATTGCATCAACCTGTGGCATAGGCATAAGGATAGTTTTAGTGCCATAATTTAGTCCAATTGCAACAAATAACCCGAGGGCCATAATATGGAAAAGAGGATTTATTACAATATAAGTATCCCTTCCCTCTTCAATATATCCCCTGACAACATCTTCCATGATATCTCTCACATAAGAGGTCATACCAGAGTGATTTCCGGGAACACCTTTGGGAAATCCTGTTGTACCACCAGTATAAAGGATATACGAAAGGTCTTTTTCGGGATCTATCTCTATCTCTAATTTCTCAGGTGTTTGCTTGATTAGATCCTTAAAAAAATAAATATTCTCTTTTTTCTTTACAGCTCCACTTGGGACTTTATCAAAAAGATATCCAATCAGACGCTTCCAAAATGGGAGAAGATCAACAAGATTTGTAACAATTACTCTCTTGAGGCAAGTTTTAGATAGGATATGCTCTACATAACCAAAATTTGTATCCAGACAGATAATAGTTTCAGTACCAGAGTCATTTATCATGTATTCAATCTCGAAAGACGTGTAAATGGGAGCAACTGGTACTACCACTGCTCCTATATTTTGGATAGCAAAAAATGAAATGACCCATTGAATAGAGTTTGATAAGTAGAGCATTACTCTATCACCCTTTTTTATTCCAAGCTTAATGAGAGCAGTAGCGAATCGGTTTATCAGATTTTGCAATTGAGAATAGGTAAACTTTTCGCCAAGATAGATTATGGCGATTCGATCAGAGTATTTTTGAGCCATTCTCTCAAATTGTGTAAAGGTAAGTTCGTTTTTTATTTCTCTATTTTTATTCATTTCTAAAGCCATAATTTAAATTTTCAGAGATTTTATACCTCAAATTTATAATCCAGTACCTTTTCAGAACCGAGATAGGCCTCTTTTACCCTTTCATCTTCAATCACAGATTCAGGATCTCCTTCTATTAATTTTTCTCCAAAATTCAGAACCATTACCCGATTGGCAACCCTGAAAAGTTCTCTTAATCGATGCTCAACCATTACCAGCGTAATTCCATCCATCTGCAATTTTTCTATTAAAGGGACCATACTTGCAATTTCACTCATACTTAATCCAGAAAATACTTCGTCACAGAGGATTATATCTGGTTTTAAGGCGAGACATCGAGCCAATTCGAGTCTTTTCAAATATCCTGTTGGCAGACTCGAAGCCAATTTATAAGGGACAAAAGAATCCCTCTCAAAGCCAATCTCTTCCAGTATATCTATGCTAACAGTAGCCCTGTCTCCCAATTTACCTCCACCCCTCCATCCCCCTTTTTTTCTTGCCCTTGGTGAAAAAAGTGGAATTATAAGATTCTTATATGCAGGTAGACTATAGTAAGGTCTCATAAGTTGAAATGTACGGGTTATTCCAAGATTAGCAATGCGATTGGGTGGCAGATTGGTAATCTCTCTACCTCGATAAATCACCCTACCTGAATCCATTTTAATGAAGCCAGTAATGCAGTTAATTAGTGTTGTCTTTCCCGAACCATTAGGCCCGATTATTCCAAAAACCTCTCCTTCTTTGACTTCAAAACTTACATTGACAAGTGCCTTAACTCCACCAAAGGATTTAGTTACATTTATGACCTGAAGGATAGGTTCTTTATTCATACCTTTACCCATCTTTCAAACTGATGATACTTTCTCTGGCCATAAACCATCAGGCCTTCACTCCGAAACATAATAAAGGCTAATAGAATAAGAGAATAGAAGACAATCCTTAAAGTTCCAAAGGCCCTTAAAAATTCTGAAATGGGAACCAGAATAAAACATCCAATAAGTGGTCCAACCAGAGTACCCCCACCTCCTATAACAGTGGCAGCAATCGGGATGATAGAGAAATCAAGAGCAAATTGAGAAATTCCTGACCACATATATATATGAGAGAGATATGCACCTCCCAATGAACCCAACCCAGATGCAATAAAAACAGCAATGGACTTATAAAGTGTAATACTTAATCCTGAGGCCCTTACTGCCTGATCGTTATCTTTTACCCCACGGAAGACAAGGCCAATATCTTCATTAACCAATCTTCTCAATCCAAAGAGGGCAAAAATAACTATCAGTACAATGACATATTGTTCAGTCCATTTACTTGGAAAGCCTGCTAATCCAAGGATTCCGTCAGTCCCTCCGAGTATATTTAAAGCCTCAATGATTCTCGAAATAGTAAGAGGATACATAAGGGTGACAATAGCAAAATAGACTCCTCGCAAGGGAAGGGCTGGAAGAAGAAGTAATGTAGAGAATGCGGCTCCTAAAAGGGTTGCAAGGGGAATAGTAAAGATTGGAGGGAGCCCTAAATATTTATTAAGTATGGCTGCCATGTATCCACCAACTCCAATAAAAAAGGCTCCTCCAAGAGAGACCAATCCTACGAAATTAGCTAAAAAATCAAAACCAATTGCAAGTAGGGCATAGATGCAAGCAATGGAGATTACCCTTTGCCAGTAAAGAGAAGGGATGAGAACAGGAAGTAAAAGAAGACTAACAATCAAAATCAATCTCGGTATTAGAAGATAGCTTATCTCCTCTAAGGAAGATATAGCATAGATCCCTTCACTTCTAACCTTGATGCCTCGGTCTAACCTTTCCTTACGCCTTTCGAGATTATTCAAAATTGTTCTCCTCAAAAAATATATCTAAAAATTTTTAAATTAAATCTCTCCCCTATACCCTTTCTTCAAGCTCTTTTTGTCTGCCGAAGATTCCAGATGGTCTAAGTATAAGGGTTAAAATTATTGCCAGAAGTGCAACGACCATGTGAAAATGTGATTGGATATAACGGACAGTTAGGATTTGCACAAATCCAATCATAAAAGAAGCAAGTATTGCCCCAACCCAGCTCCCTAAGCCTCCTACGATACATACAGCAATGGAGAGAATGAGCACATTGTAGCCTGCCTCCACAACAATATTTCCTAAGGGTAGTAAAACAATGGCTGAGAGACCTGATAGGATAGAGCCTATAGCCATAGCAATAATAGCCATTAAATCCGAATCAATTCCCAACATCATGGCTGCATGTTCATCTTGCGCCATTCCTCGAAGGGCAAGGCCTATCTTATTATAATGGGTAAACATCCACATAAAAGAGATTACTACAATGCCGATAGCAATAACGATTATTCTTTGCAAATCTATAGGTACTCCCCAGATGTTGATACTACCTTCAATAATAACGGGAATTGTGTATGTCATTCCTTTGAAGCCACGCCATCGCAGAAATTCAAGTATAGCAAGGCCCAGGGCATATGTTGCTATTATCTCTGATGTGGCCATACCCCTTACACGGATGAGGATAAATCGATATATCCCTGCCCCTATTAACCCCATCAAGATAAGGGCTAATATAATTGATAAAGCATAATTCAGTTGAAGTTTATAAATAAACCACCAGACACCAAAACCCGTAATTACATAGAGTGCTCCATGGGCAAAATTTGGAAGACGGCTGATTCCATAGACCAGCGTAAATCCAATAGCCATAAGAGCCAGAGAGAAACTATTTACAATACCATAAATTAATATGTCCATAGTTAATAGGAAATCTTTGGGCAGAATGCTTATGTGCATTTCTGCCCAAAATTATCTATTTTTTCATCCATGGAGGGAGCTTAATCTCTCCCATTGCTATCTTAGGTGGAAAAACCACTATCCTTTTACCTGCCTGCCACTGAAAGATTGTCCCAACAGCACCTTCGTTTGGATCTACACTTGGAATGATCTGATGGTTCTTAGGATTAAATCTAATTCTTCCATATACGCCCATAAGGTCTGTTTTTTCAAGGGCTGAAACAATAGCATCCGAATCGAGTTTTCCAGCACGCTCTATGGCATCCTTAAGGACGTAAACGGCCATATAGCTTGATGATGTGCCATAGCCCTCAGGTTCCAGTCCATACTTTTTCTGATAGGCCTCAACAAATCTCATCGTCCATGGAGTTGCCCTGGAAGGGGCATTTCCAGCATTGACTACACTTGCCATGCAATACTCACCTTTCCCCTCGGTTGCCTTCCAGAAACCAGGTTGTTCTGCAGCAGCGATAATTGTTCCAAATGGAAGTGCTGGGATTTTCATATCGAACCATTGTTTTAATAATATCGCTGTCTCAGGCATATCCATCCAGATGAGGATTACCTGTGCCTCCTCCTTTTTGGCTTTGAGAAGTCCAACGGAGTAGTCTGTTGTCCCTGTTGGATAGACCTCTTTACCAACTATTTTCCAGCCCTTCTCTCCAGCTATCTTGGCTACCAGATCCCCTCCTGCACGTGCATGTGCCACATCCTGGACCATGATGAAAAGTTTATCAAGTCCAAATTTCTCTTTTATTCCCATCAAACACGGGATAAACTCACCAGTTACCATCCATCCAACTTCACCAGAGATTCGAAAGCAGTATTTAAATTTATCGTATTCAGCTTCAATCCTCTTATGGTATGCAGGTGTTAGAACTCCTGTTGTTAAGATAGAAACCTTTTTATATTTAGAGAGAAGATCCATTGCAGCAAGGGCAGCTTCAGATCGAACAGGACCACCTACAATAAAATCAGCATTTTTCTCCAGAATCAATTTTTCTACAACTAATAGTGCATCACTTACCGGCACTCCTGGCTCAAGATCCCTCGTATCCATAACCTCAACCTTAAAAGGTCTTTTCTCCTTTCCAACAGTGACGCCTCCCTTTGCGTTGATCTCTTCGACAGCCAGCTTGATTGCCCTTTCAGCATCCCAGCCATAGAGAAAGGCTGTTGATAGAGGAGATCCAATGATAATGGGTTTTGTCTGTGCATTCACTTTATCTATGGATGAAAGAATTAAAAAGCTCAAAATAAGAACGACTCCAAATATAATATAGAATTTTTTTCCCATATTAAGGCCTCCTTTCTTTTAATTTTTTAGATTTACATCCTGTTAAAATTTCTCCTCTACTTGACATTATCCTCTCCCCTGTGGAGAGAAGGCAAAGATGATTATTTATAGTCCGAAATAAGCAGATTTAACATCAGGATTTTCCATCAATTCTCGAGATGTGCCCTGCAACACTGCCCCTCCATTTTCAAGTATATAACCGTAATGAATAATTGGAAGGATCGGACGTGCATATTGTTCTGTTATCAATATGGTAATCCCTGTCTGTTGATTTATATCGCGGATAGCCTTTGCTAACATTACTTCCATGAGTGGACTTAAACCAAGTAAAGGTTCATCCAAGAGCAATAACTTTGGCTGAGCCATTAATGCCCTACCAATTGCTAACATCTGCTGTTCCCCGCCACTGAGAAATCCTCCCTCTCTCTTCTTCAATTTCTGTAAAGGAGGGAATATAGTAAATACATAATCCAGCGTCTTCTTTGCCTGTTCATTTGTTGCTAAATAACCACCAATCTTTAAATTTTCTAATGTACTGCTCTCAGGGAAGATCCTTCTTCTTTCAGGGCATAAAATAATTCCACGTTTTGCCCTTTCACTTGGCTTCACATAAGTAATATCCTCTCCCTCAAAAATAATCGAACCGAGCACTGTTATTCTCTCTCCGCCCTTCATCTCCTCTTTCTTCTTTAAATCAAGGATGATTCCAGAGATTGCATACATAAGAGTTGACTTACCTGCGCTGTTTGCCCCAAAGACTCCGGTAATTTCTCTGTGTTTGGCATTTAAATTGATATTATTGATTGCTAAGGCATTCTCATAGAAAACCATCAAGTTCTTTACGTCAAGCATTTTAATTTTTCCTGCAGGCTTTAAATTTAAAATAATTTAGCAATTGATATGCCAGTTATTCCACTATCTTAAATCATAATGAATTCCATAGGTTAAAATTTTTTTAAAATCGAGAATAGTATGGAATTGAAAAAGTCTTATTATCTTTTGAAAAAAATTTTCAATAGAATAAATTATGATTTTTACGATTATACGAAATCTCGTATGATTTGATTTTGTGCCGAAGAGTTGGCCTTGAAACTCCAAGAATCTCACAGGCCTTTCCTAAGTGCCAGTTTGTCCGATTTAGGACCTCAATAATATGTTCCTTCTCGATCTCCTTTAGATTCTGATTTTTACTCTGATTTATTCCTCGATTTTGATAGCAATAATACTTCTCGCCAAGCAATGGAGTGACCACCTCTTCGAGTATAACCTCTCCAGCTGTGTGGAGGGCTGCATTTGTCAGGACATTTTCTAATTCTCTCACATTTCCTGGCCAATCATAATCTATCATTCGCCTGAGGGCTTCCTTTTCAACTTTTTTTATCCCTTTACCTAACTCCTGATTAATTTTTCTTAAGATGTATTCAACCAGAAGGGGAATATCCGACTTTCTTTCTCTGAGTGGAGGAACTTTGATATTGGCTACATTCAATCTGTAATAAAGGTCTTCTCTAAATCTTCCTTCTTTTACCATCTTCCATAGGTCTTTATTTGTAGCTGCAATCACCCTTGCATTGGATTTTATCTTCTTTTCTCCGCCAAGACGTTCAAATTCCTTTTCCTGTAAAAACCTTAAAATCTTTGACTGAAGATCTACTGGGAGATCATCCACTTCATCCAAAAAGATTGTTCCATTGCCTGCAAGTTCAAACTTTCCTCTTTTTAAACTGAAAGCACCTGTAAATGCCCCTTTTTCATGACCAAAAAGTTCACTCTCCAGGAGGGTTCCAACAATTGTCGAGCAATTTATAGCCTGAAAGGGTTCTTCCTTATAAGCACTATTTTCATGAATTGCCCTTGCTATAAGCTCCTTACCAGTTCCAGTTTCTCCCTCTATAAGGACAGTTACCCTGTTTTCTGAAAGTATACCTATGGCTTTTAAAATCTCCTTAATACCTTTGCTCTTTCCAATGATCTTGCCATTTATATATGATTGAGAAGGATTGATATTTAAATCCTCGACAGTTCTATCAGGATATGAAGACTTCAAGGCCTTTTCAATAACCCGCTCAAGCTCTTCTGCGTCGATGGGTTTTGGTATATAGTCAAAAGCCCCTAATTTTATTGCTTTGATAGTGATATCCATATCATGGAATGCAGTAATGATTATTATATTCTTTTTATCATTTTGGATAAGGGTTTTAAGCACACTAAGTCCATCCATATCGGGAAGGCGAATATCAAGTATAATTACATGGGGATCAAATAGAAGGCTCTGCTTTATACCTTCTTCTGCTGTGAGGGCCCCTCTAACCACATAGCCTTTCTCAATTAGAAACATTTCAAGGGTTTCAAGAAGTGAACGTTCATCATCGATAATAAGGATCCTACTGTTTTTCATCTCATCTCCTTAAAAGGAATGATAAGACTTACCTTTGTTCCACGGGGTTTTTTGTTAGCCACTGAAACCTTTCCCCCATGGGCTTCGATTATCTTTTTTACATTTGAAAGACCGAGCCCTGTCCCCTTCTTCTTATTGCTAAAGAATGGATCAAAGATATAAGGAAGTTCTTCAGGTTTAATCCCAGGACCATTGTCCATGAATTCGATTTTTATTGTCCTTCTTTCGATCCTTAGAAGACTCGTTTCAATTTCAATGATTCCACCCTCTGGTAAGACCTCAATTGAATTTATCAAAATATTTATTATCGCCTGCTCCATCTTTTCAGAATCCGCGAGGATATCTGGTAATCTCCCGTCATAAAGTTTCTTTACCCTGATTTCCTTTTCCCAGATCTTGGCATCCAGGACTTCCAGACAGGAATCTATAAGCTTGTGGATTGAGACGGGTTGAAGATTCAATTTGATTGGCCTTGCAAAATCCAGCATCTCATCAAGGATCCTCTCTAAGCGAGAAATTTCATTGACAATAATCTCCATTCTCCTTTTGTCATATCCTTGAAACTCCATATTTTTTAGTATAATCTGGCTGTTCATTTTCACTGATGAAAGTGGATTTCTAATTTCATGGGCCAACGATGTAGTTAGTTTTCCAATATGGGCCAAACGCTCAGATTCTCGAATTCGCCTCTCTGCTTCAATCCTCTCTGTTATATCTCTACAGATTCCAGCGACTGCATACTCTCCCTGGTAGCGAATGGCCTTTATTTTACTCTCTGTGGGAAGAGATATACTATTCTTATGCTGTCTGAAGTAGGTTAAGATGTCTTCTGTATGTTCACCACAAACAACTTTTCCATAAGCAATTTTAACATTTCTTAAAGATTGAGGGGCTATAAGCTCGGTATAATGTTTTTTTAAGATCTCACCGATAGAATACCCATGCATATCACAGAAAGCTTGATTGGCGAAGACAATCTTCTCGTTTTGGATTACAAAATAGCCATCATTGATCTCTTCGACAAGAATACGATATTTTGATTCAGATTCGATCAGTTCTTTAGTTCTTTTTTCAACCTCTCTCTCAAGATTTTGAGCATATTCTCGAATATGTTTTTCATGAAGTGATTGGAAATAATTGCTAAATCGTGTGATCGTGTAGAAGAGACAATAATTTAATTGGTTCATTGTCTCTAAAAAGTTTTTATCATCCAATTCATTTGGAAGAATAGGTAAGAGAACGGTTCGATAAAGTTCGTATGCATTCTGAACCTCAGAAAGGGAGAACCCTCCTTCAAGGCGTAATTTAGTAATCCACTGGATATGGTTATTAATTTTTGAAAAATCGTTATGGATCATGACAGCATAGTTTGCTTCATTAGCCTTTGAAACAGTTAAAAAGAGTTCATCTACTGGACGGGCACAATAACGCTCGCTCACCTCGGTGTGCAGTCTGTAAATCCATTCGTCAATGATTCTATTATTAAATTTTTCGAGGGTTTCCTTTAGATTCATTTTTAAACAATTTTACCACTGTTATAAATTAATGGTCAAGCATAAAATAAAACCAATGGGGATATGATCTCTTCCTTGAGGAGATATGGTGATTTCCTTAATTAGCAGGCTTTCATAAGTTTCAGATTTATATCTCTTCTAATTTTCCTTTAAATTGAACCATCTCTCCTTTGAGAGATTGGAGCTCGGATTGATACTTCGTCATTTTATCTCGTTCGGAACGAATGAAACGGGTATAAGGCGCAATGGCCTCATGAATTTGTTGCAAACTTCGGTCAATTTCTTTATTAAACTGTGATTGAAGTGAGTGGATGAGTTGTTTTCGAACAGCAGAAATCTTTTCCATTAATTTGGTTTTTCCCTGTCGACGTTTAGCTGGAATGATAAAGAAACCCACAACTGCGATAAAACCTGCCATAATGAACCCTGTTACATCAGCAGCTGCTGTAGTTGCCAATGTGGTTACAATCGCACCTAACCCAAGAGCACTGGCTTCGATGGCAGCAGTAGTTGCCACTGCTGTGCGTGCACTTTCTGCAATGGCCTTTGCCTCTCTTATTTTATCATAAGATTCAACCACACGTCGTGTTTCTCGAACTATCGTATTGATAAGGCTTTGGCGATTCCGATAAAAATTACCTATTCCTACATCTTTCCAAGCATATCCTTTTGAACCACTATCCTTTTCGGAAAGAAGTTTAACTACAGTTTGCCACTGTTTTAGATCTGAGTCCACAAGCCAATTGATTAGCTCTTCTACTTTTTCCTCAACACTTTGTGGTACATCTGCAACCACATATCTTTCAAATTCTTGGTGGACACGTGCCTTGGATAGCAGATCTAAAAACCGTCCCAGACGAAATGTCTCATCAAAGAAAACCTGTCCCCTGGTCTCCATTTCATAAAGAAGATTTTCGACCTCTGCCATTCGGGAGTTGAAATATCGTTGTATATCTTCTTTATATAGATTGAGCTGGTTTTCAATCTCCTCAATGAGATTGAAATCGCTTTGTAGAAACTGAAGCCGAGAAGAAATCATTTCCAAGCATTTTTCAGCCAAATGATTGCCCACTCCGAGTGGATTTAATAATTTAAGTCGAAATCGACTTTTTTCATCTAATGTTTTGCGAATATATTCTTCCAGTGATTTAAAACGGCTTTTTTCCCATAGGTCTTGATTCTTCTCCTGTTTTGCTCTAATAGCATCACGAGCGCTTACTGAAAAAATTTTTATATTATCCTCTAAAACTGAATGAACATTTTTCAGGACAAAGTTTTCGATTTCAATTCTCTCCTTATCACTATTTAAGATATCAATCTTGTTTACCACAAAAACCACCTTTTTCCCCCATTCCCTAATAAGTTCCAGAAAGTTTCGTTCACTTTCTGTAAAAGGACGATCAGCGGAGGTGATAAATATTATTAGATCGGAACGAGGTATAAATCGAGTTGTTATTATTTCATGTTCACGTATTACTGCATTAGTTCCAGGAGTATCAACAATGCTTAGTTCATGAAGAAATTCTATTGGAGCAGTAAGAAGAATTTGACGTTCACTTATAAGGGTTTGTTGTTGATTCTCTCCATACCGAAGAATATAAATTTTTGTTGTAGTTGGAGTTACACCTTCTTGAAGAAGTGTTTGACCCAGAAGGGCATTAATTATAGCACTCTTTCCCGAGTTGAACTCTCCTACAACAACGATAAGGAATAACTCATCAAGTTGCTGAATAGAATGAAAAAGGGCCTCTTGATCATCTTGAGTAATCCCAAGACGTTCCAATATCATCTGGAGGTTATTCAATAGCCTACGTTCATCTTTAAGTAGTTCCTCTTGTTCTGAACTTAATAAACGCATATTCAAATTATTTTATATTATAGCAAAAAGAGTCAATGTTGGCTACCTTTTGAATGGAGGGCTATCCTTCATTTATTCAGATTTATATTTCCATAAGGTCTTTCCCAACTATGATCTCTCCGCTGAAATTCTGCCTCGGCCCCTCTACCCACATTTCATCAGTTACAGAAGGATCATCAACTGGAACAAAATGTGTTAATACAAGGGTCTTTACTTCGGCTTCCTTAGCAACTTTACCAACATCTATATGTGTTGTATGGGATCCAACAATATGCTCGAGAAGTCTTTCTGCATGAGGAATACGAGCAATAAGTCTGGCAAGAGATGGTTTATGAAGAACTTCATGAACAAGTATATCAGCGTTTTTTGCAAGTCTTATGAGATTATCACTGGGTGTTGTATCACCCGAGAAAACAATAGACCTATCAGGTGTATCAAAACGGTATGCAAAAGATGGGACAACAGGAGGGTGATTTACAAGTGTTGCTGTGACCTTAACATTCTCATCTTGCATAACCAATCCTTCTCGATAAATTTCGTGAACATGTATCATTGATTTCAAAGGTGATCTACCCTCATCAGGTATCCTTATATGCATATCGTAGGCATTCAGTTCAAAGAAGAAGTTGGTCATCTTCTCAAGGGGTGGTGGACCATAAACATCTATCTTACCTTTAAAACCTGAGACCCAGGCATTGTAAATAAGATTACCGTATTCCAGATTATGGTCAGAGTGGTGATGTGTAATGAATATGTATCTTAAATCTTTTAAAGGGACGTTAGCAAAAACAAGCTGTCTGCTTACACCTCCACCACAATCCACAACATAAGGGACATTGTTAACAATTACAACCCAAGAGGATTGATTTCTCATTTTATTCGGTCTGGGACCACCTCCAGTTCCCAGAAGAATTAACCTTGTTCCTGTCTTTTTTGAAGGGCTGATATCCTTAGAGAAAACATCTTTAGCAAGTAATGTAGTGGTAAAGGTAGCTATTGAACCTTTTAAAAAATTCCTTCTGGATAAAAGTATCTTTCTGTCATTTTTTTCTTGGGTATCCATTTTGATTTTCCTCCTTTATTATTTAATTTTTCCCAAATAATTAAAGAGATGTGTAAAATAATTTTTAGGCCCTTAAAGTAGATCAGCCAGACTCTCTTAAGGATTTTCTATCAATTAAAGATTTTAGAAAAGCTTCAGAAAAAGTCAAGAAATTTTTCAGATTATCAGATTATTCTACCATCAATTCTTTAATTATTGATTCTAATTTTGGTTTTAGTTCTGGTATTTTATTCTTAATAACATCCCAAACTACATCCCACTTTATTCCAAAATAGAAATGTATAATTTTGTCTCTCATACCAGCGATGTTTTTCCATTCAACTTCCTTATGTTCTTTAATTAAATCTTTTGATAGGTTTTTAACTGCCTCACCAATTATCTCTAAATTACGGGCAACAGCATCTTGTGTCTTTATATCTTTAAGAAATTGATTAAAGTCCATCCCAGTAGTGAAATTTTCTATTCTATCAATCGCTTCTCTGATATCTTTAAGGAATTCTTTATCTCCTCTTTTAGACATATATTACGCTCCTCTTTATTTCTTCAGCAACCTCTTTTATCCTTATAGTTTCTATACTTATAGGGGTTAATATCTCTACTTTTTTACCAAATAGATTTTCAAGATAGTCAGAAATTGTTATATACGCATCATAAAGCCCTTTAAATTCAGGACCGAAAAAATTTAGGTCAAACTCTACAACAAGGTCAATGTCGCTATTTTCGTTCTGTTCTCCTCTGACATAAGAGCCAAAAAGTCCTATCTTTTTAACTCCATATCTCTTTAATACTTCGCTACACTCATTTAATCTTTGGATTATTTCTTCTTTTGTTAGGATCCTTTTATTATTTGTTTTTCTCATTTTATCCCCCCATAAGTGCTTTGAATTCGCTTTCTATCGGCTTATAACCCTTTACAACACTATCACTATTCATTATTATGATTTGTTCTATTTGTAGTCCGACAACATTCCTTTTTCTTTCTTCATTGCTGTTATTAGCCATAATTACATCTACTTACTTTCTTGTCCTTTTGATGTTCTCAATATTTTCCAAGCCAGCTTCTTCAGCCATATCCAGAAGTTTCTGAAATAAGAATGGGTGAGGTGTTCGATTTCCTCTTTCCCAATTGTTAATAGTAGAAAATGTCACTCCCAAACTGTTCCTGTGTAAGGCCAAGTTTATTTCTGAGTGTTTTGACCAATTTACAGATATCCTTATTTTTCATAATTATCTCATGCATTCTTCATATAACATTCTATATAGTTTTATATAAAAATTTAAATACAAAGTCAATTTTTATTTACAATCTATCAGATGGCACAGCAGACAGCAGGCTCGTAGTTGATTCCCCTCCCCATCAACTTTTTAAATTTTTCTATTGAAATCTATTGTTTCATTTTGTATTATTTTGGTAAGAGAAATAAGAGATTTCCTTAACGATATCTTTAATGAATGCATCTACTTGATTAACAGGACTCAAAATTTAAACTATGAAAAGTTTGCAGAAAATGAGGATTTGAAAAAGGCATTCACCAGAAGCCTTGAAGTAATTGGTGAAGCCGCAAAACATATTCCACAAAATATAAGGAAAAAATACCCACAAATCCCCTGGAAAGCAATAGCAGGGATGAGGAATAAGGTTATTCATGAATATTTTGGTGTTATTTATGAAAGAATCTGGAAAACAGTTAAAGAAGATATTCCTGAGTTAAAAGTTCAGGTAGAAAAGATGATTAAAGATTTGTATGAGAGTGGAAAATGAATATGGAAAAGGCAAGAAATATCAATTTTCATCGGCCGAAAAACAGGCCAAGGAAATTATAAAAACTCTTGAAAATTTGAAAGTTAAAATAAAGCAAAAATATAAAGCTGAAGCAGTGGGAATATTTGGTTCTTTTGTGAAGTGAGAAGAGAAACTTGAGTTTCCGCATAAGCACAATTATTTTCTGAAAAATTATAATCAAGAGTAAGGTATTAGAATCAAAGATTCATTTACCGGGAATGATTTAAAGGACAGTATTTCGAACAATTGGAGAAAATTGGTATTTCACAAGTTAGAATTAAAAAGGGGACCATTTGAGTCCCCTTTTTAATTCTGGCTCCCCGGGCAGGACTCGAACCTGCAACCTACTGGTTAACAGCCAGCCGCTACTACCGATTGAGCTACCGGGGAATTAAATCTTAAAAAAAATTATAACAGAATAAGCCTCTTTTTCAAGAGGCTGCCTTTAATAGTCAAATTATCCACGAACCAGTATATCTTCTTCAGAAGGCTCCAATTTTCTTAAAGCCCTCTTTTTATGCCATGCTAAAAACATATTTAATGGACCAGAGATAATATAAATAGTTGCAAATCCAAAAAGGACGATTACGGGTTCCATTATAATCACTATCATCGATAGTACAATAAATATAAAAAGGCTAAATGGTTTTTTCTTTGCCAGATTTAGTTCTTTTAAACTGAAATATCGGATATTAGAAACCATAAGGAATGATAGAATCCAGATCATGACAAGGATCACTATGTCTTTTATTAAACCCGTGTCAATCAATCTCAAGTATAGTAAGATCGTCAGGGCTAACATTGAGGCTGCGGCTGGGATTGGAAGACCCTTAAAATATTTCATTTCTCCAGATGATGATTGAACATTGAAACGGGCAAGCCTCAAGGCCCCGCATGCAACAAATATAAATGCTGCAAGCCATCCAAATTTCCCATAAGGTCGTAGTGCCCAGCTAAAAGATAGAATTGCAGGGGCAA
>JBBIOI010000076.1:0-16550 GCA_037443425.1 Deltaproteobacteria bacterium | reverse complement strand
GCAAATTGATTGGATGCAGTGGGAGTTTCCGTTTGGGATTGTTTATGGATTTGTCTTTCTTCTGGCCTACTCTCGTTATCTATATCTGAGATTTTATCCTCGGCAGACCCTGGAGTTTTTTCTTGATTTCTCCGGAACTCTCCAATCAGATTCAATCTTTTTTATTACCAGGACCGGCCTTATTTTACATTTAAGAACCAGGAGGTCATCGTCCGTTTCAAGCTGAAAGACCTTGTAAGGTCTATGGGGCAACCGAGTGTCTCTTATTCCCTCTTTAAATCTGCCGATCTTCCACGTAGACGCTTCTTCATGTATCGGATCATACTTTTCTTCTATCAGAGTGAAGATCTCATCATCTTTGTAGCAAATAGGCCCCATACAGATATATTTTGGGCCGACATTAGGAGGTGGATTTCCGAAATCATCTGGAAATACCCATTCATAAAACCGGCCATCACAACAATATTCGTATAAGTCGCTAACCCCTTTATTAGGCACCTTTTTTATTGATCTCCCACTTCCTGACTTTTTGAACAATTTCCTGGCCCTGCTTTTTATCAACCCTGTATTCTTTCACGGAATAGAATTCCTCTGGCATTACAGAGTCAAAATCCAATGTCTCTCCTCTTGTTTGCGCCTTCATCATAGGCTCAGTATCGAAGTAGACAAAATCGAGTATCTGGTTCAGATCATCGGTGGCATGTTCCAAAGCGCGACTCACAGCATTTTGTTCTTCAATACTCATCCCTTTTTCTTGATAATCTTCTCTAACCTCCACGGGATAGAATTCATCTGCTTCATCTGGTTTTAAGAATATCGCCTCATTTGAAATAATTGCCTCATACTCCCATAAATAAGGCCCATATTTCCAAAAGACCCATTCTTGCCCAGTAAGCCTTTTCCCTGTTAACCTTTTATAATAAACTTCCGCAAGATATGCCAATTTCAATAATTTTGTCTTAGCCGGTGCGATACCAACCGTTTCCTTGTAATCCCTCGCAATGGTAACGATCAGATCAACTATGTCCATAAATTACGCCATCCCTTACTTTGAGCTTTCTGGCCATCAGATTAAATGAATAGATAGATTCATGCCCTGAATAAAGAAGCCTCAGATTTCCCTAAAATAAGATTGATTAAGTCAGAAAATTTCTTAAATTTACCATCCCGAAAAACTTTTTGATCGACTCTAATGTAATTCCATGTATCCCCAGTTTGCGCGGACACCTTTTTGCACCAGTCCATAATGCTTGCCTCTTTGTAGGCAACCGCCTCGTAAAGCTGGCCTTTTGTTTCGATAATCCAGTTAATTTCTTTTCCTTTTTCGCCTCTCTGGACAGCTACAAAATCAGGATAGTAGAATTTAATTGCTCCAGACGGACTTAAATAATCGACTCGAAACCGGGTAAAGTGCTCGGCCAGGGCAGCAAATCTCAAAATATCAGGACATCGGTCTAAGAATTTAGCAAACTCTGATTCGAAGTCATTATAAGTGGCCACATAATTGAAAATTGTATGCTCACACTGTAAATGGCGCCTCCGCCAGACAAATGGTTGGGTGTCTGAAAGTTTAAATTCCTCCTCCTCAAATTCGATTTCCCTTTTCTCCGAAGTAAGTTCACTTATTTTTCTGGCCAGGTATCTGGCGATTCCCTGCTGGAGCATAATATCACGGAGACGATTCCTAATATCCTCTTTCTCGAGATTTATTTTTTTGCCAAAACATCTTTCCTCAACATAAGTTTTCACAATCGGATAAAGTTCTGCAAAAACATTTGACAGGCGAGCTTCATTAATGACCTTATTTGTTATCAAAGCGAGAACTTCCTGAGCCAATGGAATTACACCGGGGATAATGTCCACACGATGAACTTCTGTCTCGGTGGTAGCAAATTCCATCTTGAGGGTGATCCTGTATGCCTCTTCAAGCTCCTCTTGTTCATATATCGGGTCAAGCAATAAAGGGTTAATAGATGAAAGCTTTTTATAATTGTGGATAAAAACAGGTCGGGTTAAAGGGATGGTGATATCGTATTTTATTTTTTCTTGAACGGGTTCTATTTTGATAGGTGGTGGAGGTGGCTTCATAACAGTTTTTATGCCCAACCCTTCCTTCTCCAACCCCCTTACAAAATCTTCAAAATCTTTTGTCCCAAGGACTTCTAACGTCTGCGTCCGGTCAGGGCTGATATTTTCCATCAATCGAAGCCCACGACCAACGGCCTGCTCTGGAAGAATTTTTGCTTTTCCAGTGAATGGACGAAGGCCAAGAATAACAGATACGTTCTTTACATCCCATCCTTCTCTTAACATTACTAACGATGACTTTGATCCTATTAGTTGGTAAATCAATATCCCGGGCAGCTTTTCGCGCCTCTTCTAAGCTCGATTTAGTAATTTCACCCGTGGAATCTGTGTGAATAACTAAAACTTCCCCATTCCTAAGCCCGGTCTTATTTGTTTTATCAACTAACCATCTTCCTATCTCATCAGCAATGGCGTTATTTGCAGCCATAATGAAAAGCACTGGTGATGAACCTAAAGCTTTGTAAGTCTTATAATGCTCCCTCCATCTCTCTAAGGCAGCGAGAAGCCATTCTCCATAGACATCTGTTACATTATTTTTTGTTACTTTTTCAGGATCAGAACGCTTTACCTGATGGACAATGATCGGGGCTTTAACAATACGATCTTCCACAGCTTGAGCAAGGGGATAATCACAGATGATCCAAGGATAATATGTGCCATTTTGATCCTTGGGGGTGGCTGAAAAGTCAAGCCATAATGCCAATCCTTTAGGAATGGTTTCGTGGATAGATATCAAGGTCTTATACCAAACCAACTCCTCATCATGGACATGATGTGCCTCGTCATTAATCACTACCAGATCCTTCAAACTTTTAATCCTCTCAAGCATGGATCGTTGATAAGAGGCGAGGTCTTTAACTGGTTTTCGACCAAGAATGGCATCAACTGCATTAATAGGCGTCCATTCTTCATCTCTTGATTCATAAATCTGCTGAATATTTGTGAGAAAAAGATTACCACCAGGGTCTGGCTCGGTGCTTTCACCCCGGAGAATCACTTTTAGATTCCATTGCCATTCAGGGGGTATAAGTGGAAGGTCGTAGAAGATTTTGTTGCTGGCAAAGTCCTTTTCAAGCCGCTGATAGACAATTACGTTTGGAGCAATGATTAAAAAATTAGTTGAAAGGTCAGAATTCTTTACAAATTTCTTATGGAAATATGACCAGAGCATGATCATGGCCATTACATAAGTCTTCCCTGATCCGGTGGCCATTTTAAAAGCGTAGCGACGGAGATTCTCTGGAGTTAAATCCTGAAGTCCATCGCTATCCAACTCTGGGAAATACCGCCTGATCTGGCGGCCTCCATCCATCGTGGTTTGGTGCTGGATATTATATTCAAACATATCTTTCTTGAAGACTTCCGCAAAGGAATCGATAAGAGGTTTTGCATCGCGGTTTTTTTCGATTTCTACAAGATAGACCAGGGTTTCTACTGCTTCTCTTTGGCCAAAGTAGTATTTAAAGGTGGATCCATTGAGAATATGATCTTCTTCGAACCAGAATTGAAAAAGCCGTTTTGTCACTTCAGAGGCTCCAGGATACCCATCATCTCGCCATCTATCCACAGCTTCACGCAAGCGATTGACAAGAAGCATCTTACTTGGACGGCGTCCCTCAACAATCTCAAACTCTTCTTCTGTTTTTTTAATCAGGTAAGAATCCGGCTTAAGATGGGCCTGGCGACCTGGAATTTCAGGAAGGTCTTTATCATATGATATTACAGGTTTGGGCATAGCTATTTCACCTCCACTTCAAAGGCCTGAGAGGTATCGTTGCCAAAGATATCAATTACCTTAACCATTATTGTATACTTACCAGGCTTCTCATAAGTGTGAGGATCGCTCTTAAGGGCAAGGGTTCGATCTTTTCGAGTTCGGTAAGTCACCCAACCATTCATGAAGGTGTCGTTCTGGAAATTCCAATCCACCGCCTAGTAGTCGATATAATCAGACCATTTCCTGATCTTTGAGCGAACGTCTTCAGGGATGAGTTCGGTATTAGGGATGACAAAATCCTTAAGCTCTACAATGACTTTTCGCCCTTTTTCCTGTTTGATATCCACCTCAAGGTAAGCGAGTTCAAAGAACTGGATATCGCCTTTATCCACTGCCTGCTGTTCCATTACTTCTCTTGGGATGTTAAGGAGGAGAAGTTTTATACCTCTTCCTTTGGCTACATCAGTAATGAGGTCATACAACCCCATCTCCCATTCCCAGCCAAGAACATGAAGCTCCTTTTGCTGGATTGCAATACATTCATCCAGGCAAGCATTGATTTCGTCAATAGTGACCGGCGCATCAACTGCACCCACATGAACAACCGCTTTCCCTTTCTTCCCGTGAAGATGCTGCATCCCAGAAATAGGTTCCGCACCATAGAGTTTCAAAATGAAAGCAAGATATTGGTAAATGGCAAGTTGTTGGTCAGTTTTCTTTTTATCTCCAAACGTTACCCCCTGCCAGTACTTACGTTCATATTTACCAAGATTAAGCACTTCAAAAGGCTTGCAATTCTCAATCCCAAGAAGCCTTTTCCGAGTTACATGAATCGCCCACCTCGAAAGATCACACCCAATCCACCTCCGGCCGAGTTTCTCGGCAACTGCTAAAGTTGTTCCAGAGCCGCAAAAGAAATCAGCGACAAGGTTACCTTCGTTAGAAGATGCCTTGATAATACGTTCCAATAGCGCCTCTGGTTTTTGTGTATCAAAACCTAATCTTTCTTCTGTTGCAGAACCTACCGATGGTATTTCAAACACGTCACGGGAGTAAACCATACTATATTGCAAACCTGTTTCTTCATCAATTTTGAAGTCACTCTTCTTAAATCCATATTTATGCATCATATATGATTTTTCTAATTGCGGATTAAATGTCCATTTTTCCGGTGATTTTGTATAGAAGAAAATATTGTCATGTTTTCTTGCAAACCTCTCTTTAGTTGCTCCTCCTGTTTTGTAGTACCATATTATTTCGTTTTGAAAACACTCGGAGCCAAAGATCTCGTCGAGAATTATTTTTACATATTGACCAACATGGTGAGCAAGATGCATATAGATTGAACCTGATTCAGCAAGTAGATCTCGCATCAAGATTAGACGTGTGTACATCATTTCGAAATATGAATTTAAGCCTTGCCCCCATGTATCTCTATATGCCTTTTCTTCAATAATTGATTGATCCTTAGTTATTTCTATGTTTTCTTCACCAATTTCGGTCTTAAAAGAAAAATCTGCGCCTGTCGCAAATGGTGGGTCAATATAAATAAGGTCAATCTTGCCTGCGAATTTCTCGAGAAGGGAACTCATCACCAAAAGGTTATCACCCCAGATGAGTTTATTTCTCCAACCCTCTTCAAAAGTATCACCTTCTTTTGCCTGCCAGATATCGAAAAGAGAGGCCTGCTTAGGTTTCTTGGATGCTTCTCTTGTAGCACGGGTCTCGTTGATCGTCTCGATGACTTGAAAAGGGAGATTTACCCGCTCCACTTCTTTGCGAGTCCCATCCTCATTATACTTACCCGGCCACACCAACTCCGTTTTAGTAATTTCAATTTTTGCCATATTATGCCCCCAAAATTTCTACTTTTATTCCATATTTTCTTCTACTTTAGAATTTAACTCATTATCCAACTTTGCCTCAGTTTCAGCCAGATTCTTCCAGCCATCATCGTAAATGAACTGTTCAACTCGCCGCGCGGGGTTCTGAATTGGATATATTTTATAATTATCTTGTTGTGCACGTTCCACAATATAGAGCCAGTATTGATCTGTGTGTTCTTGTGCTTTTTCAAATTGAGGCTTTGTTAACCCCACCCCCGTCATTCCCCAATCTCCAGACAATGATTTTACCTCAATAAATCTGATTGTTCTTCCGGTCTCATCTTTAGACTCTATATCGTAGCCTGGATGTTTAGGTGGCATTACAATAGGAGATCGCCCTTTACTCTTTTCAAACTCTACAACATGATTTATCCCTGCCTTATCTAGCGCAGAATATTCATCTGTAATTCCTGACTGTTGTTCACCCTCATAAACACTGCCTTCGGGATAGACATATGTTCTTAATCTGCCTTTCTTTTTCCTTGAAACCATCTCACCTTCGCTTTTTTGCATAGCTTCGGATACTTGTTCTTCGCCATGCCGAAAGGTTTCTTTTCCTCCTTCTGAGACCGTTTGGTCCACGAATGCACCCTCATCAACTTTTCCGAGGATACGCTTAATGGCCTCTTCTACTGTTTTCACTTCTTCCCAGGGCTTAACTTCCCCACCGAAATCTTCAACTACGCCGGCACCAGCAGTTATTATAGCGGTTTTTGACTCAAGCGGTGCGAAACCTAATTCATCCAAAATCTTCTTTGCCTCCTCATCTGTTTCGGAAGAAAGAACTTCTTTAAAGCCTGAGGCAATTTGTCCGGGATCGATGTCCGGCGAAATGGCTAAGGCAAGCTCCCTTGCGATGGAAGTCCAGGGGATAATCCCGTTTCTTTTGATGAAATATAGCTTATCTTCACCTTTATTGTAAAAAGCAGGGACGTCTTCAGGAATGCTTTCAAGGTCTCTGCCAAATGCGTGTAGTAAGAACTGGATTTTTAACTCTTTTACCTCAAAGCTTTCTACCTGATCCAAAAACGACTTGACATTTTCTTTAAGAATAATGGTTTCTTTAAGTGGCTCTAAAACTCTTAACAAATGAGGCTTCCTGCTTTTTATTCTATTCATGACCAATTCATTCTCAATAGGATCGGTGCACTCAAGCAACCGCACCTCAGTGGCTGTGCTTAAAACACGAACTCCTGCCAAAGCCATTGCTTTCCAGGCCCCTTGAGGACGGACAATTACATTATTTTTTAGAAAATCACCGAATTTGGAGGCGATTCCCGCTCTATCCTCAAAAAATACATGATAGGGAAATTGAAGCACCTTTCGCACATCTGGAATAACCTTTTTATTACCAAGAGCCTTAATATCAGTCTCGTTTATTTTTCCGGATTCTAATCCACTGCTTAGAATTTTCCAGCATTCAATGCAAACAGCGTTGGCTTCATCATCCAAAGGTTGATTGAAATTCCCATATTGTTGAGAAATCTCTAAGAGGACATTAAAAGCGTCATTGATCCCGGGATTTTCTTTAACTCCCAGTTTTTCAAGCAGATTATAATATTTTCTCATTTCTGAAGAAAGTTGGTATCTGAAGCGACCAAACTGATGATATCCCCAGAAAACCTTAAAGGGGCTTACGTATTGATCATTTTGCAAAAGAAGGCATGCTTTGCCTATTAATTGATTTATAGAACGATCATCAGCTTTATTATTGAGATAGGTGTAAACTTCTTTGTTAACAGGAATATTTTTCTCAGAACAGAGAAGCAAATGCCTCACAACTAAAAGGGGCTCGGGTTCGGTCTTTACCCCTAACCAAGTTAGAAAATCTGGTATATTGTTTTGTATATCACGTGGAATTCCCAAAAAGATCGCCTGGGATTCAAACAGATATTCTCTATAGGATGTGTACAGGTCTTTAGGCGAAAACCATCTTTCTGGTTTTCCTTTAGCGGGCAGCCATGCCATGTTTTTCAATGGTTCTAAACTTTCTCTCATTGCCTCTTCTTTTTGCCATATTTCCCCTATGTATCTGATCGCATAAATAATTCTTTCCAATGAATCTTCTGTGGGTGGCAATTTGGTGAAAGAATATACACGTTTAATAATATCAGAGGCCTTGGGGAATCTTGAAACTCCAATCAGCTCATATAGTTTTTGGACAGCTTCACTATAATCAGACGAGAAAAATGCGTAATGAACGTCTGTACTGAGGATTTCTTTTGTAATCTCGACTGGAAAGTAAACCTCAATTGGTGCTCGAAAAATATGGTCTTCACATTCCACTAAAGGTAAGCAACTAATAACCCTTTGTAACTCTTTATTTTCCATAATTTTACCAAGTTCCCTTGCCAATAAATGAACAGTTGCACGTTTTTTTTCGTTTGATAAGTCAAAATCAGCGAATGCACGGGGGAGATGTTCTTTTACATAAACTTCGAGAGAAAGAGGTTTAACACCTAATTCTTGAAGGAAGTCACGTTTACCACCAACGCGTTTTAAATCAATGATCTCTGTTATACCAATAGGGTCATCGAAGTCTCCGGGAAGAGCCAATTCAGAGAGGCGATAGAATTTACCTTGTGGACCTGGGAATATAGGCAAGTCTATTAATTTGTTTCTTACTTCATCATCGCTCAAAATCTCCTTACGCCTTTGTTCAAACCAATCCAAGAGTTCATTTGATAATTTTTGATTTAAGACTTGTGTATGGATGACTCTTTCAATTAGACCAATGGCGACCTTGGCAGTAAATTCTGGAGAAAGGCATGCTATGTCTTCAGTGTTCTCCCCCAAATCATCAAGGAAAGGAATACTTGAATCAATTTTATTAAACAATGATTTGGTTCTTTCATCAGCTCGGAATATCTTATTACATGGCCATAAGGCCCTATCTATCCCAAGTGCAATTGCACAAGAGGATAGCATTTTTTGAAGTTCTCGTTTTTTCTCAGGAGATCGTTGACGATTTAATAGTCTAATAATTTCCTGGTATAAAACCCTGCGACCATCTGGGTCTTGGAATACTTTGGGAAGTAATGATAATTCCCTCCTCTCAGTAAAGCCTTTTTCTTTAATTGCTTTAATTAAGTTTTCCAAATCTAACTGTTCTATTCCCATCTCTCGCCTTGGAAATGAAAAAACTAAAGGCCTTATATCTCTATGTACAATTTCTATGTCAAGGGAATTAAAAACAGGTAAAGCCTCCTCTTCTTCCTCTCGTTCCAATAAGAGAGCTTCATTAGGCTTGACCCATTTTCTACTTTCTGTGAAGACAATAGAAGAATTTTTTAAAGCAGGAAGAATCTTTTCCCAGAAAGATCCAAATGCAGGATGGCGCTTACCACTTTTAGTTTCTTGCCATACTTTATAAATGGAAGTCAAAGTCTCCCAAAGAGATTTATGGTCCAAAATCTTCGGAAGTTTTTCAATTGCTCTTACTAACGAATTCGCAGCGCCTTCAATAGCAGCATAGTTCCATTGTGATTGATAATCTGATTCAAGGATAATCTTCTTCCTATCTTAAGAAGGAAAAAAATCTGCGTTTATGTGGAAAGGAAGGTCAGTTTCATGATCAGTCGGCAAATAGACACAAAATAAACCAGGTTGCCCTATCCTTTCCGGAATCGCAATTTTAACAAAGTGAGAACGCTTTTCTTCAATTCTTCCAGGATTTTTTTCTCTTAAGACCTTTGCTGATGACTCAAAATCACCCTCTATTATATTCCAGATTTGATCATTTTCTTTTTTTCCATTACTTATGAGAATCTGTCCAACTTCTTTAATTCTCTCGAAGTATTTGTAAATCTTCCCATTTCGTTTTATCTCAATCCGATCAATTTTTTTAAGAAAAATCATAGCTATTGGGAGCTTTGATTCAAGCTCATTAATAAGCCGGGTTTGGTCATCAGCAGAAATTGCTTCTGCACGAAGTATCCTTCGCATATCACTGTTAGGGTCAGTTGCCCAGGGAAAATAAAAAGTGTGTTGGGTAGATTAGGCCCTTTACATACCTTACATCCTTTGCAAACCTTAATTCGCTTCTCTTCAGGGTTTTCATCATGTAGGATCCAATGACGACCTCCAGAGATCAATTCTGGATGATCTGTAATTTGGTAAACTGCAATGAATCCAATTCCAAAGGCTCCAGTGGTGCCTTCTTCCTTTCGCTTATCTGCACTCGCAACAGCACGGAAACGATGAAAGTCACACAGATGATTTTTTTCAGGATCATTTATCCATAGACAAACGAGGTCTTCAACTTTCCCACAATCAGTAAAAAAACCGTTATTATCCACAATAAGAGCATCGTCCCGAATATCGAAGGAAATAGATGTTGCCTCCGGCGCATCATCAGCATTTTGTATAAGTTCGTGTGCTAATGTGCTAAACCCACGTAAATCTCTTAGCTTTGCTTCGATAAAGCCTAAATGGTCTACTCCCCTGCCGAGGTATGTTTGGTCAGTTTGATTTAATGATAAATTTTGTTCAATCATTGAAGGTCTCCCTGCCTTGTGCAATATGTCTTTAAATCGCACTCTTTACATACATTTCTGTCAGGAAGCTTATTTAACTTGAATTCTTTATTTAGGATACATTCGACCACTTTATCAAAATGTGCTCCAGCTTCCTCAACAACGTTACGCTCATAAGGGAAAATCATAAGGGCATCCTCTTTTTTAGGTTCGGCTGTCCAGTAAACCATTAGCCTTTCTGGAAGCTTCCCGTCTCTTTTTTCGAGAATATGAGCATAGGTGCAAAGTTGCCGGTAATAAGAGAGAATGCGATCGTCATTCTCCGAAGGTCTCGGTTGGGATTTAAAATCCAGAAGTTCAAGCTTTCCATCGCCTCCCAATAAAAGATCGACCTTTCCAACGAGAATATAGTTTTCTTTCTCAACAGATACATCCACTTCAGTTTCAATGATCCGATGGAACTCCGATTTATTCTGTTTAAAGTAATTCATTACCTGGAAGAAAGCCTCTTCACGCTGTTTCGGACCTATCGGTCTAAGGCCTCTTTTAAGGAGATTTTGGTAATTGAGATGGAATAGATCTTGAATTTGAGATTCGTTGAGTTTATCTACCTTCCCATCCATTGCCCATCGATGTATATCTTCAATAGTTTGATGGACCAAAGCTCCAAAGAAGAATTCTGCAGATCTCGAAGGAGTATACTCAAGGTATCTGAAGAACTGATATTGTCTCGGACAGGTTTCATAGACTTTCAAATCGCTTGTAAAGCTAAAAGTCTTTTTAAGAGCCATTCTGCTCCGCAATCTAAAGAACAAAGACTTAAGGATATCTTGCTCAACATAAGGCCATTGAGGAAGTCCCTCCCATATCGGATTAAAGTAGGATTTTGGCCGCTCTGTTGTTGTTAAAACCAGAATCTTTTCAGCCCTCGAGAAGGCCACATAATGCAGGCGCATTCGATCAAATCCAGTAACACGATCTTCTGGTTCAAACTGACCACGAGAATAGAATCGGCCAAGTGTTCTATCAATATCTTTGGGTGAAGAGAGTTGGACTGCAAGGGAACCCACGATCACAACAGGAAATTCCAACCCCTTGGCCTGATGAATGGTCATGATCTGAACGTGACCTTTTGGAAAAGGCTGATCGGGGTCTTCGTATTCATTGATACCCCCTTCATAAAGAAGACGAAGGAAGCTATGGAAAAAATGTAATTTGAGGGGCTCACGATTCCTTTCTGTTATCACGGTATAATGATAATAATTTTGAAAGATGCTTAAAAGCTGCGAGAAGATGGCAAGATTTCTTGCCCTGTTCTCATTTTTGATAAATGTTGAGAAAGGCTCGTGGGCAATAAACTGGTAGAAATAATCGCTCAAACGACTGTCGAGCGTATCTCCTGGACCAAGTGCTGAAATCTCCAAGGTGAACCTTTGAAGGGATTCTGCAAGAGGATGGGGATGTGGATAATTTTGCCCCAGCATTTTAATACATTCATCCACATAGTCTGCTAATTCCTGGAGGCTTCTACCTGAAATTTCGCCTCTTAATTTCCCATAGTATCCTAAAATCACGGCAAAACAAGCCACCATATATCGAATTTCTTCATTCTCAAAATAGGCTCGAGCACGCGGGCAAAAAACAGGGATTCCCTTAGCCTCAAGAGCCTTTATATACTCCCCACTATGTTCTAATCGAACACTATGGAGAAGCAAAGCCACCTGACTCTCGTCCTCAATAACCCTATGTGTTTTTAGAAAGCTAACAAGATCAGCTAAACGGCTTGCTTCATCCTTTCTGTTCTCTCCCCATATGGCGAAGACCGCCGGGTATTCAGCAAAATTGCCTTCAGGATCTGGTATGATAGATTTATTGTAGCGGAAAGCATCCTTCTTTGATCTTCCGCTCCAATCCCAGGAGTTCATAAATTTATCGTAGGCATTCACTATCTTAGAATGGGAACGATAATTTACCGAAAGAGTAATTGTACGGCAGTTTTTAAAGTGTTGGGGAAATTCCAGAATATTTCTTACAGTCGCACCTCGGAAGCGATACAGAGACTGATCTTCATCTCCAACAACACAGATGTTCTGGCCATCTCTTGAAAGTTTAAGAAGCAACTGCTCCTGGACAAAATTAGTATCCTGATACTCATCAACCATCACATAACGGATTCTACCAGCAATTGCCGGTCCCACCTCCGAATCTTCGAGAAGTTGTAAAAAGATTTTCTGAAGATGGGCGAAATCAACCCTGTTTGTGTCAAAGAGTCTTTTTTCATAAGTTTGATAAGCTTCCCCTATAGCTCGGACAAAAGAGTCATCAGATTTGACTAATTTTACAGGATCAATCAGTTCTTCTGTAATCTTGTTGAAGTAGTTCCTTGCTCCTTCGATAGCTCCCCATCGGGAAGTCCAGCGGGATAAATATTTCCCATTTTCTTCATGGCCAATGATTTCATCAAAATTATCGAATATGAAAAGGAGTTGGGTAAGGTCATCCAGAACTTCGTAATTATTTCCAAGGGGAGTGCGATGACGAAACCTTAAAATAAAATCATTGCATATTCCATGAATGGTGCCAACAAGCAGGTCTGACATATTGCCTTTATAACCAAGTTTTTTTGCGTTGAGGGATAGGCGATCTCTCAGTTCAAAGGCTGCCTTCTCTGTAAAAGTACAGAGAAGCATCTCTCGGGGCTCTGCAAGCCCCTGAAGCAAAATATTCAGAGCCCTGACTACAAGAACCAATGTTTTCCCGGAGCCAGGACCCGCGATAATCCGCAGTGGGCCTTCGGTTTGGCTAATGGCTTCGTGCTGTGCTTGATTAAGCTCAGGAAACTCGCGGAGAATCAAATCCACAATAGCCATCAAATGAGTCCTTCTTTTCTAAAACTGAAGACCTCATCCTTGGAAACGACCAAGTGGTCTAAAATATTTATGTTAAGTGTTTTCGCAGCCAGGATGAGAGCTCTCGTTATAGTTTTGTCCTGCTCCGATGGGGTAACATTCCCATCTGGATGATTATGGGCAAATACTAAGATTGAGGCTCCTTTCCTAAGTGCTGACTCCATTACCTTACGGGGATATACGGTGGTTCGGTCTAAGGTACCCTCGGTTAATGTCTCAAGATCAATTACCCGGTAGCAACTATCAAGATAAATGACTTTAAATACCTCATTAGGCTGCGCACCTATGGCCACACGGCAGTAATCGAAAAGATTCTTAGGATCTTCTAAGGAAATCTTTTCAGGCTCAATCTTCGCGATACCCAGATCAGTTTGACTCTTCGGCTGGAGATAAAGCGTGGCAGCTTCCCTTATGAACTTTATGGCCAGAGGGGCAACCTCGCCAATTCCCGGGATCTTTTTTAGCTCTTCGATTGGTGCATCGAGAACTCCACGAAAGGAACCAAATCTCTTTATTGCCTCTTTAGCAGGAATTTTAACGTCTTTTCGGGGAATTGCTAAAGTGAGAAGGAATTCCACCGGTTCATAATCCTGAAAGGAAGAGAGTCCTGCTTTTTTAAACCGCTCACGGAGGCGTTTTCTATGTCCAAAATAATGAGGTTTTATTGATTCTGACTCCATTTAACCCCCTGTATATGTAGGTAGTAAATAATTAAAAGAAATTGGGAGTTTTTTAAAAAGCGATTTCTCTTTCAAAGAACTCGCTCGTTCATACCCACCATACTCATTAACGATAGATTGACAAAGATCGAAAATACTTATTTTAATTATTCACTTTATTATATAGCAAAATTTATGCCCAGATGAAAAAATTATCAAGCTAAGGTCTATTAATCCATAAAAATTTTATCAAATTGTTTAAAAAAATCAATAAGTTCTATAATCATATAGAGAATATTTAATTTTGATAATTCAAGAACTACTTTCTTAAGAAGAGGTCGAAAAACTATTTACCACCTCTACAATTTTTATATCAATTTACATACCTTTAAGTTTTTCCTTCACTGGAATTATACCTAAAAAAAACTGCTTTATAGTACATATCCTCAACAATTCTAAAATTTTTCTCTATATCCACTTTTGCTTTCCTTACAAACTCATTTTCAAATATCAAAAGCTCAGTATCTCTCTTTATCAATTTGCTTCCCACAAATTTTTATTTAAGCCTCTAACAACATATCACCAAATATCTAAAACCTTATCAGATTCAAATCCTGCTGGGGAAACTTCTTTCGTGGCTTCTTTCTTACTCCATTGCAACCATAATCCTAATTTCCTAAATCTTTTTACTTCCTATATTTGAATTGAGATTTTCAATTTCAAGATATTGTCATTTTTTTATCAAAAAATAGATAATTTGTCAAAACCGTTTATGAAAACACATTTCCTTCGGAAATTAAAATAATTCTTTATCTCAAGGTAAATTAACTATCCGCTTCTTGTGTGCGCGATTCTCTCTTTTCATACTGTAACTTCCTATTCCTCGCCCAGAGCCTCTTCTTAACCTTACGAGCTAAATAAATTACCCAGGGCCTCCTCATCTTATGCTTGATCCTTCTATAATAACAAGTCTTCCCTGCCACACTGTAGATAGTAATGAAAAGGCACCAAAGATAGTAATGGTGGTTCATTATTATTTTAAATAAAAGATTAAGATGTTTTATTCGAAAGAAACCATATTTTTAAATTAAATTGAAAAATTTTTTAAAATTAATTAAAAAAATAAAAAAATATTTTTTCTTGATTTTTATTCTCTTTAAGATTTATTTTTATTGGTAAAAATATTTTTTAAGGAGTTTTTATAGGGAACTGCTGGATAAAGTGTATTAATTTATCTTCATTCCGTTTTAGAAGTAACCACCATTACAATTTTTGGCATCATTTTGATTATTACCTACAGCCATTACCCTCGGAATTAAATTCATATTGGACAAATATAAAACTCTCCATATAATCACAATATTTGTACTACCATAAGCCTTCCTGGCAAACTTAGGAGGGTAAAATAATATTGTGTCTCAGGGTAGAACTATGGGAAGGAGGAAATTGGATGGATCAGGAAACTTTTGAGAGGATTAAAGAAGAAGCAATTGAAGAAGTGCTAAAGAAACACTTATATTACCAGAACCTTATAAGAGAGTTGACCAGAGTTATGTGGATTTCCTAATGAGCCTGGTGATAAATGGTTACTCTGAAAGTCAGTTGCTTATGTCACTCAGAGAATTAGGCCTTCTATATTCGATTGAGGAGATGAGTAAGATTAAGGATCAACTTGTGGAAAGGCTTAATGATTTTAAGAGAAGAGGGCTTCCTGAGAATGCTTTTGCCGTTTTCATCATGGCTATCATACCGAGATTAAAGATAATCTCAAGGGCAAATAATCCCTTCAGCTTAATCGAGTTCTATGGAAAAGTCCCTGTTCTATGCCTAGATGAATTAGGATATGTCATTCCAACGAAACAACAAGTAGACTGGATCTTTCAGATTATATCAAAAAGAACAGAACTGGTGACAACCATTATTACCACAAACTTCATCCCCTCGAACTGGGAAAAGATCTTTGACTTGTGAACTGCCTCTGCCATCCTGGATCGGCTAAGTCTAAATGGAAAGTTTATTACATTCGAAGGGAGATCCTATAGAAGTAAGAATAAGTAAGTCCTAAGAAAAAAATTTTTTCTGCTGAAACTGACCCATTCTGGATCAATAATCTTTCTCTACCCTGAGGAAGATCAAAATTCAAGGCATAACCCTATTCTCTTATCAATCCAAAAGGAACCACTATTATTATTTTTGGTACCATTTTAATTATTACCTACACTCGATTGACTCGATTACTTTTAGCCTTTTCCTTGAGTTACTTGCTCTGTTAGGCATTAGGCTCCACGGAGGAAGCTCAAGTTGTAAGGGCATTTGTGGAAATCCAAAGACGAAAGCCTCGTCATGGCACTACCCGAACGCTCTCGGTGTTCTCGATCGGGATCTTGGGGCTTTCTTTGAAGAAATTCTCCAAACAGGCTGATGGATAACTTCTCAGAATTTTTAAATTGAAAAAACTTCAGTTATTGTGTTATGATGTATTACAAGGAGGGGAAAAGATGAATCAAACCTTAACTATAAGGATTTCTGAGGATTTAAGGGAAGAACTTCAAAAAATAAGTAAGACAGAAGGAAAACCAATCAGCGATCTCGTTAGAGAATCATTGAAGAAATATGTAGCTATTTATCGTTTTAGAAAGCTTAGAAATATTACTCTTCCTTTTGCGGAAGCACAGGGGATCTTGACAGACGAAGATATTTATCAAAAAATTTCATGAAAGTAATTCTGGATACTAATGTGATTATTGCTGCATTTGCAGGCCGTGGATTTGCCCATGCTCTATTTGAATTATGTTTGGAGAAACATGAGATAATTA
>JBBIOI010000075.1:0-17015 GCA_037443425.1 Deltaproteobacteria bacterium | reverse complement strand
GATGAATCCGAGTATTTCACGTAGGTCATTTTTAAAGGCATCGGGCTTAACAATAGCCATCTCTCTTACACCTTTTGGATTTGATATAATCAATGCCTCTGAAAAGAAACCAACCTTTAAACCAAATATATGGTATGAAATCACCCCTGATAACAAAATCACCATTACCTTGGGAATCTCTGAGATGGGGCAAGGATCAAGAACTGGACTTGCTATGATTATTGCTGATGAGCTTGAGGCAGACTGGAAGCAGATAACAGTTAAGCAAGGAGGAGCAAATCCTGCATTTAAAAATCCTGTTTTCGATGATCAGATCACGGTTGGAAGTTCAAGTATAAGAGGGTTTTACGAACCTTTACGAAAGGCTGGGGCAGCTGGAAGGGCCATGTTGATTAAGGCAGCAGCTGAGACTTGGAAAGTACCAGAAGAGGAATGTGAAGCATTCAATAGCACAGTAAAACATAAGAAGACAGGTAAAACACTTACCTACGGAAAGCTCTGCGATAAGGCCTCAAAACTTCCTCTACCTGAAAATCCAATACTTAAGAAAGAAAGCCAATTTAGATATATCGGGAAGGAAATTCCGCGTTTAGATATTCCTGAGAAGGTCGAAGGGAAAGCAATTTTTGGCCTCGATGTAAAAGTTCCCAATATGCTATATTCTGTTATCGCACGACCCCCAGCTTATGGAGCAAAACCTATATCATATGATCAGAAGTCAGGTGAAGCAGTTAAAGGGGTATACTCAATCTTTCAAGCCCCTCAGGGTATATTTGTTTGTGCAGATTCGCTTGAGGCAGCCCTTAGAGCAAGAGATGCCCTTAAAGTGAAGTGGGATAAAGGAAGTCATCCTGATTTAAATACAGAATCTGTTGAGAAGCATTTTTGGGAGGGACTCAATAAACCAGGCAAAATTGCCAAAAATGTGGGAGATGTCAAAAAGGCATTAAGTGAAGCTTCAAAAAAGGTTGAAGCAACCTATTTTGTTCCTTTTGTTGCACATGCATTAATGGAACCAATAAATTGCACTGCCTATGTGCAAAAAGATCGGTGTGAAATATGGGTACCAACACAAGCTCAAACCCTTGCCCAGATCTTTGCCTCTCAAATCACAGGTCTTCCTATGGAAAAGATAAGTATTCATACAACATATCTTGGTTGTGGGCTTGGAAGGCGAGGCGCTTTCCCAGATTTTGTTATCGAGGCCGTAACCGCTTCAAAGACTACTGGTAAACCTGTTAAGGTGGTTTGGACAAGAGAGGATGACATAAAATATGATTTTTTTAGGGCCGCTACCTGTCAAAAAATTGAAGCCGGACTGGATAGTCAGGGTAATGTCATTGCCTGGTCACATAAAGTTTCATGTTCATCAATCTTGAAGTTTTTAAATCCAGAATGGATAAAAGATGGGATAGATTTCTTTAGCCTATGGGGAATTGTTGATGCACCTGTTCCACCTGTTTATAGCACAACGGTTTATGAATTCCCAAACTTTTATGTGGAACAATACCTTTCTGACCTTCCCATCCCTGTTTGTCCATGGCGTTCAGTTCAGAATGCTCCAAATGCCTTTATTATGGAGTGTTTCATGGATGAGCTTGCCCATGCCGCAGGAAAAGATCCTGTAGAATTCAGGATGCATCTACTTAAAAATAATCCTCGAGCCCGAAGAGTAATAGAAACTGTGGCAGAAAGGTCGGGATGGGGAAAGACTCTGCCAAAAGGGAAAGGTAGAGGAATTGCCCAACATGCATGTTTCGGTAGCTATGTTGCCCAGGTTGCAGAGGTTTCAGTAAATGAGAAAGATGGAAAAGTTAAGGTAGATCGAATTATTGCATGTGTTGATTGTGGTAAAGCTGTAAATCCAAACAGCGTCCGAGCACAGATTGAAGGGGCAATAATCCTTGCTCTTAGCACCACATTAAAAGAGGAGATAGAATTTGAAAGCGGTGGTGTTAAGTCTTCAAATTTCGATAATTATAAGATAATAAGGATGAGTGAGGTCCCTGAAATTGAGGTACACATTATAAATAGTGGAGAAAAGATAGGTGGAATTGGAGAACCTGGGGTTCCTCCTGCTGCACCAGCTGTGGTCAATGCTGTTTTTAATGCAACAGGTGCACGTATCAGACGCCTTCCACTTACTCCAAAGACCGTCCTTTCGGCTCTTAAAAAGTAGAGAAAATGAGATTCGAAAGAGGGTTAATCGAGATTCTGATTAACCCTCTTTTTATTGTAGTTCACATTGAAAAATTTAAATCTTAATAATCTCCCCTCTTATATCGTCCTCAATATAAAGAATCCCAAAGGTTCCCTTATCAATAAAAGAACGAGTAAGTGATCCTGGATTAAAGAAGTAAATATCTTTTACTTTATGGTTTGATGGGGTATGTGTATGACCATAAATAATAGCATTTACCTCATCAAAATGCTCCTTGATTCTTGATTCAATACCAAATGGTGGTCCATCTCCATGGATTAAACCAATCTTAAACCCGGAAATATCAACAATCCTTTTCTTAGGAAATGACTTTTGAATATCAAAAGGATCCATATTTCCAGCTACTGCCACAAGTTCTTTAATGCTTGAAAGGTACTCTGCAACACTTAAATCAATAAAATCTCCCATATGGAAGATTTTATCAACATCTTTGAAATAGAATTCGATTAACTTTTTAAAATCGGGTGCTGGCGTTTTTAAATGTGTATCAGAAATTACTCCAATCTTCATATCTTAAATCCAATATTTATAATAAAAATTTTTATTATTATTTGTCAATTTTTTCATTGAGAGAACTCTGAAAACTATTTAAAAATTCTTTCATAAATGGGGAGGTGGGGTGAAAAAGCCTTCGAGCGAATACCTTTATTAGTTTAGCAATATTGATAAATCCCCTTAAAATAATTGGTTTTTTTAAAGCGATTGTTAGCAATTTAAACATTAAAAGCCCGCATTCGAAGGGTTTTGAACCCTACCTCACCAGTCTAATCAAAGACTTTTTCAGAGGTCTCATTAAAAATCCTTCTGTGGCTCAATATAAAAATTTCATTTTTCTTTTTAACTTAGTTATAATTTAAATAAATGGCTATTGGTCGAAAAAAGAAGGCAGTTGTTCATATTGCTAAAGAAAAACTCAAACTGGATGAAGAAACATATCGCCAAATCCTTAAGGGGATAGCAGGCGTAGAAAGCTCGACTGAATTAACAAGAGAGGGCTTCGAAAGGGTAATGAAACGTTTCCAAGAGATGGGATTTCGTGGCCTCCTCCTTGATCCTTATGAACCTTTGCCAAAAGGGCGCCTAATCCCCAAAGAGAGTGAAGATGGATATGAATCTATCACAATAAATCAACAAAATTTTATTTCTTATCTCTTAGAAAAATTGGGTTGGGATAAAAGGCATTACAATTCCTTCTGTAAAAGGATTATTAAGAAACAAGAGCCCCTTACAAGAAGAGATGGTCAAAAGATTATAATCGGTTTAATGGCCATACTTAGACATAGGGCAATAAAGGAAAGGAAGGATGTATGAAAAAATATATTAAGATTATAGTTGGTGGAATTTTATTACTCTCTTTTATGTTTATCTCAGCAGGTAATGAGGTTTTACCCTCATTTATTGAGATGGAAGTAAAAGGTGTCAGGATCGATACTATTGGTCAAAATCCGGTAGTGATATTGATGGATAAGGAAGGTAAAAAGGCATTGCCCATCTGGATTGGAATCCTTGAGGCAGGGGCGATTGATAGAGAATTGAAAAATATCCATACCCCAAGACCAATGACACATGATCTTTTGCACTCGATACTAACTCAATTAAAGGCTAAGATAAAGGATGTTAAAATTGTTGATTTGCGAGATAATACCTACTTCGCGATATTATCATTGATATTAAACAAAGGAGTAATTGAAATCGATGCCCGGCCAAGCGATGCCATTATACTGGCACTAAAATTTAAAAGTCCCATTCTTGTTGCTACAAAGATTCTTGAACAACAAGGAATATCCATTACCAAAAAAGAGACCCTTGGGGAAAGATATGGAATTCGTGTTCAGGAGTTAACACCATCTTTAGCGTCCCACTTTAATTTTAAAGGCTCAAAAGGGGTCTTGGTAGCAGAAGTAATAGCTGGAAGTTCTGGAGAAAAATCTGGTATAAAGGCAGGCGATATCATCACTAAGATAGGTCTTAAAGATATAGGGAATATAAAGGAATTTGAAGAGGTCTTTGATACCTTAAAGGAAGAGGTCTCCCTAAAGATTCAAATATTTAGGGATGAAAAAATAAAGGAAATAAATCTCTCTTTAAAACCTTAACCTTTTAATTATATAACCTTTTTATTATAGGAATCTTAAAAAAAGGCACACCCTCTTCTTTAAGAATGTTTTCTTCCTGAGGAGTTGTAATACCTTTTATATTTCTCTTTTTTGTCTCTCCCCAATGCATTTTTAACGCTTCTTTTGCAAATTCTGAACCTACATCTTCAAAATTTTTATCTAAAAATTCTTGAATTTCTTGTAAGACTTGAAAAGGTTCAATAGCCTCCCTCTTTTTCTCTTCTTTTCTTTTTATCATAAATGGTGAAAATACCATCTCAACAGCTGTATCATCACATATAGGACAATTTATAATCCCAGCATTCTTCTGCTCTTCAAAGGAGGCACTATCCTTAAACCAGCATTCAAATATATGTCCATTTGAACACATCAGATCATAAACAATCATAACCACTCACCAAATAGAATTTAACCATTTGATATGAATTTTTCAAGTGCAAATATGCAAATATCCATTTTTAGCATCCTCTTTTAAGATTGAAAAAAATGGATAAAAAATTTAATATTTTATAAAAAAATCGGAGGGGAACATATGAAGGTCATGATAAATCAATCAACATTGGAAATCACTCAAGGAGATATTACCCTCGAAGAGACCGAGGCAATTGGTAATGCAGCAAATTCACAGCTTGCTGGGGGTGGAGGAGTTGATGGAGCCATCCATAGGGCTGGAGGTCCTTCAATTATGGCAGAATTGAGGGCGAAATATAAGGGATGTCCTACAGGATCTGCTGTAATTACTGGTGCTGGTAATCTCAAGGCAAAATATGTAATCCACGCAGTTGGTCCAAGATATTCTGGATCAGAAAAGGACAGAGAACTCCTTTCCAGTGCCTACCAGAAAAGCCTTGAGTTATGTACACAACACAAAATATCTTCTATTGCATTTCCTTCGATTAGTACAGGTGTATATGGATATCCGGTTGAAGAGGCCTCAAGAATTGCATTGAAAACGGTTATAAATTATCTTAAGGATCATCCAGAAATTAAACTTGTCCGCTTTGTACTCTTTGATTCAAAAACTTATAATGCATATGAAGAGGCATTAAAAGAATTAACAAAAAATAAATGAAATCTAATAAAAGCCCGCATTCAAGGGATAGGCTTTTTAACCAGCCTCTAATCTGAAAAGATTTTTAAATATTTTTTCCTGTCTCTCACAAAGAGTTCTTGACAGCTAAAGGCAGAAAATATATTATTTCTATTCAATGGAAAATATAATTCTAAAAAGATTTAAAGAAAGTGGAGAGCTAAAGACACGATTTCTCAAAGAGAATATGGCAAACCTCATTGAGGCCATAAAAACCATATCACATGCCTTTGAGATGGGCAATAGGCTTTTTCTCTTTGGAAATGGTGGTAGTGCCGCAGATGCTCAACATATTGCTGCAGAATTTGTTAATCGTTATATTATGGAAAGACCACCTCTTCCTGCTATCGCCCTAACTACTGATACTTCTATTCTTACAAGTATATCAAACGACTTTTCTTTTAACGAAATATTTGCCAAACAACTTAAGGCACTGGGCAAAGAGGATGATGTTGCATTGGGTATAAGTACGAGTGGAAATTCTCCCAATATGATTAGGGCCTTAGAGGTGGCTAAGGATATGAGAATCAAGACAATAGCACTTACTGGAAATGATGGAGGTAAAATGGCAAAGCTTGCTGATATATCTCTTATTGTCCCCTCAAATAGTACACCAAGAATTCAAGAAGTCCACATCCTTGTTGGTCATATCCTTTGCGAAATGGTGGAACATTCACTTTTCCTTAAAGCCACCCATTAAGGAGCCTTTTAATGCAAAACAAGATTAAGACTCTAAATCTCCAAAAAATTAAATATACTTCAATAAAAGAAAAAAGACATAAAGTCAGCCAGAACCTGTTTGCAAAGAGTTGGCAAGAAGGTAAAGATCTATCTAAGTTTATAAATTCACTACCTAATATCTTGGCAGGCAAAGATTTTCGAGAGATAATAGAAAGGATTGTTGAGGCCGTAAAAAGAAAAAAGATGGTTCTCCTGGGAATGGGGGCTCATCCAATAAAGGTTGGGCTTAATCCACTCCTAATTGACTGGATGAAAAGGGGTATATTAAAAGGTATTGCATTAAATGGAGCTTGTTTAATCCATGATTTTGAATTAGCATTAGTTGGTCATACATCTGAAGAGGTAGAAGAGGAGCTCTCAAATGGTACTTTTGGAATGGTAAAAGAGACCCATGAAATTATTAATACCACTATATGCGAAGGTATAGCAAAGGGGTTTGGAATAGGTGAGGCAATAGGGGAAAAAATTCTTGAGGGAAGATTTCCTTATAAAAATCTTTCTATCCTCGCTCAGGGGAAAAAGATGGGCATTCCTATTACCGTCCATGTAGCCATAGGAACTGATATTATCCATATGGGCCCTTTTGCTAACGGAGCGGCTATCGGTGAAGGAAGTCTTAAAGATTTTCATAAATTCACATCTCTTGTCTCACAACTTGAAGAAGGTGTATTTATAAATTTGGGCTCCGCAGTAATAATCCCTGAGGTTTTTTTAAAGGCAATAGCTATGGCGAGAAACCTTGGTTATCCTGTATTCAATATTACTACAATTAATATGGATTTTATTCAACATTATCGACCAAATGTGAATGTAGTAAAAAGACCAAACTTAAAAGGCGGAAAAGGCTACAACCTCATCGGACATCATGAGATTATGTTTCCACTACTCTATGCCTCAGTAATTGAAAAATTAAGCTCCATAAGGAGGTATTAAAAATCATGTTAGAGTGCAATATCGAAAAGAATAAAAAACAATGTACATGTACATATGAACCTTGTAATAGGAAAGGGAGATGTTGTGAATGTATATCCTATCATTGGAGTAAAAGGCAACTACCTGGATGTCTTTTTTCTCCTGAGGGAGAAAGGACGTATGATCGCTCCATTCGCCGATTTTTCTCTGAAAATAAATCATTTATTTAAGTAAGTCTTCTAAATACAAATCTTTAGAAAGTGTTTTTGAGATGCATACTCAAAAAATTTTAAACAAAAAATCTCTTAAAGGAATCTATCATGAAATATTTTCTAAACTATGGAAGAGAAAAACTATATTTCGATCTACCAAAGGGATGGAACTTAATATCATTTGAGGACAGGTTATCCCTGTCAGGAGCTAATAATCCGCTTGAGGAAATCCGAAACGCACTTGATCATCCTATTGGATCACCCAAAATAGAGGCACTTGCTAAGCCCGGGATGAAGGTATCTATCCTTTTTGATGATCTTCAGAGACCAACCCCAACCCATCTTGTGATTACAGAAGTCTTGGATCGTCTAAATAAGGCTGGAATATCTGATACGGACGTAACCGCAATATGTGCCTTAGGAACTCATCCTATCCCAACCCTTGAAGCCTTAAAGACAAAGATTGGTGATAAAGCATTCTTACGGCTCAGAGACCGTATATTTCCACATGATCCCCATTCAAAGGAAAATATTCTTATAGGAAGGACACACTGGGGGACTCCAATAGAAATAAATCCTTATGTTGCAAGCTCTGACCTAATAATTGGAATCGGTGAATGTATGCCACACCCCTCATCAGGGTTTGGAGGCGGTTACAAAATCATTATGCCAGGGGTATGCTCCTATAAAACAACAGCAAGCCACCATTTTACATGGATGAGAAATAAAAATTCAAGGATCAATATCCTCGATGGAAATCCATATTATGAAGAAATTGTAGAAGCAGGTCGACTTTCAGGGCTTAAATTCAAAATAGACTTCATTTTGAATGAAAAGAGGGAGGTTATTAAAGTCTTTGCTGGAGACCCTTTTTTAGAACACAAGGCTGCCTCAAATTTTGCAAGGTCTATATTAACAGTTTCACTCCCAAAACTTCCTGATATAACAATCACTGCTTCATATCCTCTGGAGATTGGAGTTCAATCTACTAAAGCCCTTCTTATGGCAAGTAACTGCACTAAAAATGGAGGGACAATCATATGGGTTTCACCACAAAAGGAAGCTGGCCCTATCTTGCCTCTCATAAAAGAAATGGGAAGTGATGAAAGTGCTACAAGCTTTCATCGCCGTCTAATTGAGGGAGATATCCCTGATCATTTAAAGCCATTTGGAATCTCTTATATTATGCAGGTAGTTCATTTTAAGGAGATTGCTCAGAAATATAATGTTATCCATGTTACAGAAGGGCTTTCAGCTGATCTCGTAAGAATGATGAAATTTTCTCATGCTACTAATATTCAAGAGGCCATTAAAATGGCTTATAAAAATATGCCTCATGCCGATGTGGCAATCTTTCCTTCAGGAGGAAGCATTATTCCTGATGTCCGTTAAATTTTTCCAAGGGCTGAGTAAAAAAAATCTTTTTTTTATAGTCATTTCATTAATCTATATAATGGCAATATTCTTACTATCTGACTCTTCGGTTTCATCCGACCTTTCTCGTTATAATCCATATAGTCTTCTTCATATACCATTATACGGGATCCTTATGTTTCTCCTCTATCTTTCTTTTAACCCTGATACTTTAAGGTCATCTAACGAAAAAAAAATAACTGTATCCTTGTGTTTCCCTATTATAATTTCGGTTACTGTGGCCATCCTGGATGAGATTCACCAAATTTACATACCTTTCAGAGAGGCTTCTATTGGTGATATCTTTCTTGACATAATAGGTATCGGATTAGTAGCATTTTTGATTTTAACCTGTAAAAAGAAAAAAATTAGATTTAATCCTTTGTACAAATCTAAAATTAGTTAGTATATCAATGCTTATTTAAAGTTAGATATGGATCAATCGTTTGAAAACCAACGAAAATTCTTCTACGGATATATTGTTGTAGCAATCTCACTACTAATAATGGCCCTTATGTGGGCAGGCCATTATTCATTTGGTGTATTTTTTAAGCCTGTCTTAAATGATTTTGGATGGACAAGGGCAACTACTTCTGGTGCCTTCTCAGTCGCTTCATTGCTAAATGCTTTCTTAACAATTGTCATGGGCTGGCTTACAGACAGATTTGGTCCAAGGGTGGTAATGACAATATCCGGTCTCTTTTTGGGTCTCGGTTTCATCCTTATGTCGCAAATAGATTCTATATTACACCTTTACATATTTTATGGTTTATTAGTTGGTATGGGTATGAGCGGCGCTTTTATTCCTCTTACATCAACTGTTGCAAGATGGTTTGTTAAGAGAAGGGGTTTGATGACAGGCATTGTTACAGCAGGAAGTGGTATCGGAGGTTTGATAAGCCCTCCTATTGCCAGCAGGCTTATTTTAAATTATGGTTGGAGACTATCATTTGCTATCTTAGGAAGTGTTGTATTAGGAGGAGTCGTTCTGCTCGCGCAGTTTATCAAGAAAGAGCCAAGTTCAATTGGACAGCTTCCATTTGGAGAAACACAAATAGATCAACCAAAAGAAAACGTCTTACCAAAAGGTCTCTCTCTAAGTGAGGCAATCCATCATACTAAATTCTGGATCTTCTTTCCCACTGGTTTCTGCTATGGATACTGTGTTTTCACAATCATGGTTCACATTGTGCCCCATGCCATAGATTTAAAAACTGAACCAGTTAAGGCAGCTAACATTTTAGCCACAGTTGGTGGCTTAAGTATCATTGGAAAGATCTTTATGGGCAAAATGGGAGATCTCATTGGTAGTCGATCCATATTGATCTTTGGCTTTTTTTTCGTTTCAGTTGCATTGATCTCAATATTTCTAACGAACAATTTCTTCATACTTCTAATAAGTGGTGCCCTCTTTGGATTTGGTTATGGTGGAATAGCAGTTTCTCATTCACCAATTATTGCAGAGATGTTTGGATTAAAGGCGCATGGACTGATCTTTGGAATACTTAATTTAAGTGTAATGAGTGGTGGTGCTATTGGACCATTGTTTACAGGTTATATATTTGACCTTACAAAAAGCTATAAACAGGCTTTTCTTCTTTGTGAGGCAATAGGCTTATCAGGTTTTATTTTGGCAATTATTTTAAAGATCATAAAAGACAGATAAGAAATCACCGTAATGAATTTCGAGCCTAAGATATCTGTTTTACTGACAGAATCAGAAGAGATTTCAGGAAAACTAAATGGAAATTTTCTATTAGAAGGAAATGGAACTGTATCAGGTCAATTTTCAGTAAAATTAGAATCAGGAAGGTTTGCATTTATAACTGAAAGTAAAGATAAATTTTTATTCAATAATTCAATAAAAATAAGGTCATTGGATAACGCTACCTTTACCCTATATCAGGTAACCATTGGCAACAACTTTCATTGGGAAAGGAAAAGGGACTTAACCTATGAAGGCAATCTTATCTTTAAAATTAAGAAAGAAGGAACCTTTCAAGTAATCAATGAAGTCCATATCGAAAGTTATTTGGCCAGCGTTATCTCCTCTGAAATGAATGCATCTGCACCGATCGAATTCCTTAAGGCCCATGCAATAATTTCGCGTAGCTGGCTTCTTTATGTTTTAAGAAAAAAGAAGAATAAAGAGACACCAAATTTTAATAAAGAAAAGCCCAAGGAAGATGAGATTATTCGATGGTATGACTATGAAACCCACAACACCTTTGATGTTTGTAGCAACGATCACTGTCAGCGTTATTATGGAATACCACAGCACGGTAGAAAAAGAATCGTTGATACGATTAACCAAACCTATGGCTTAGTGATGACATACCAGGATGAAATCTGTAATGCCTGCTATTCTAAGGTTTGTGGGGGAATCACTGAAAATTTTGAAACTGCGTGGAGCGATCTTAAAGTCCCCTATTTGAAATCCAATTCTGATTCATTGAATAAATATAAGCCAATCACTAATGAGAATGAGGCAGAAAGTTGGATACTCTCCAGACCTGATGCCTTTTGTAACATTGAAGACAAAGAATTATTAAATAATATCCTTGGTAAAATGGATCTCGAAACAAAAAACCCCTTTCGATGGAAAATTGAATATTCACGAAGTGAGCTTGAGAAAATTATTAGAGAAAAATCAGGCATTGACCTTGGGTGCATGAAAGAGATTATTCCATTACTGAGAGGGCCATCAGGCCGAATTTATCGTCTTAAGATTATTGGTTCTAATAAGGAGATAATACTTGGAAAAGAACTTGAAATCCGAAGATGGCTATCTCAAACTCACCTGCTGAGCAGTGCCTTTATACTTAAAATTAATAAAGATAGGATAATCTTTTATGGTGCTGGATGGGGACATGGGGTAGGACTCTGTCAAACAGGTGCTGCCAATATGGCTGTTAGGGGATTCTCAATGGAGGAGATACTAAGGCATTACTATGCAGGAATAGAGATCAAAAAGATTTATTAGTGGATTGGTGAAACTTTTATAATCAGAATCGATTATGAAAAAATTAAAAATGGAATCAAGGGGACCATGGGCATGGGTTCCTTCTTTATATTTTGCAGAAGGGATCCCTTACACAATGGTAATGACAGTCTCAGTTGTTTTATACAAAAGTCTTGGGATCTCCAATAAAGAAATTGCATTTTATACAAGCTGGCTTTATCTCCCTTGGGTTATAAAACCACTCTGGAGTCCAATAGTAGAACTCTTCAGTAAAAAGCGGTTCTGGATTCTCTGGATGGAACTTCTTATCAGTATCTCATTTGCTTCAATTGCCTTTACAATTCCAACATCAAGATTTTTCCAGTATACACTTGCCTTCTTCTGGTTAATGGCCTTCAGTTCGGCCACGCATGATATTGCAGCCGATGGATTTTATATTTTGGGTCTCTCAGAGGATATCCAATCTGCATTTATTGGGGTAAGGACCGCTTTTTATCGAATTGCAACTATTACCACAAAAGGAGGTCTTATACTGTTTGCAGGCCTTCTTGAGTTAAATGGATTTTCACCTCAAAGGGCATGGTCTATTACCATATTTTTAGGAGCAATCACATTTGGAACACTTCTGATATATCACTTTTTTATCCTTCCCTTTCCTATAGATGATCGTCCTCAAAAACAAGATCTGTCTACTTCTTTTTTTAAAGAATTTTTACAAACATTTATCTCATTCTTCCAGAAAAAGGATATTTTAAGAATCCTCTCCTTCTTCCTATTCTTTAGATTTGCAGAGACTCAGATTGTTAAAATCTTAGCCCCATTCCTTCTTGATCCGAATTCAAAGGGAGGACTTGGTCTCACAACCTATCAGGTTGGAATCGCTTATGGTCTCATAGGTGTGATTTCATTAACTTTTGGAGGTATAATTGGAGGTTTTATTATATATAAAAAAGGGTTAAAGTTTTGCATCTGGATCATGGCATGTGCGATGCATATACCTGATTTAGTATATGTATATCTCTCACAGACATTACCTAAGAATTTTTATCTGATAAACATCTGCGTAGCTATTGAACAATTCGGTTATGGCTTTGGATTTACCGCCTATACTATGTTTATGATAATGGTTTCAGAAGGTCGTTATCGGACGGTTTATTATGCCATATCTACAGGTATCATGGCATTGGGGATGATGTTTCCAGCTATGGCAAGTGGCTGGATTCAGGAGATGTTGGGTTACCAGAACTATTTTCTATGGGTAATTTTTGCAACAATCCCTGGCTTCATTGTTACGGGTTTAATAAAGATAGAATCAGAATTTGGGAAAAAGAGATGAGGCGACGCTTTAAAACAGCTTTCATTCTTGGGGCAGGTCTTGGAACAAGGCTCCTTCCGCTTACACAGCAATGCCCAAAACCCCTGCTCGAAATCAAAGGCCGGCCAATTATTACCTATATAATGGATCACCTCTTAGAGGTAGGAATAGAACGATTTATAATAAATATCCATCACCTCTCAGATCTTTTTCTTAAAAGTTTCCCCGAACAAAAATGGCGTGGGGTACCAATCATTTTTCGCTATGAGCCTATACTTCTTGAGACTGCAGGTGGTCTAAAAAATATTGAAGATCTTTTAACCGAAGACGAAGCAATTATCTGTTATAATGCAGATGTGATCTCCAATCTTTCTCTTAAAAAGCTAATATCTGCCCATGATGAAAACAGACCTGAGATTACACTTGCCCTTCGAAGTAAGGGTCATCTATTAAATGTTGAAATCGATGAAAAAGGATATGTTTGTGATATAAGAAATATTTTAGGGAGAATAGGTATTAAGAGATGCCAGTTTACTGGAATTTATACTGTTGAGACATCTTTTCTTAGCCATCTTGTAAAAGGAAGGGTAGAATCTATTATTTATGCAATGATCCGTAGAATAAGTGAAATGCCAGGTTCTATTAAAGGAGTCATTATAGATGATGGGCAATGGCAGGAAATTGGCTCGATCGAGACCTATAATAAAATAAAGGAATAAATTTATGATTAAAGGTAAATTAAAAGGTTTAAGATCAGTTGAACTTGTCGATTTCTGTAGAAGGTCTTTGGGGATTCAGGAATCCATAAAGATTGAGATTTTTCCTCTTGAAAGAAGGGGGTCTGATCGTTCATTTTATCGATTGAGATGGAATGAAAATGAATCAGCTATTTTAATCTATTACAATCCAAACCGCGAAGAAAATAACCTTTATGTTGAGATAGCTAAATTTCTAATGGAAATTAAGATCCCAGTCCCCAAAATAATAAACTATGACACAAAAAGATATCTTATCTTAATAGAAGATATTGGTGAAAAGACCCTATATTCTTTAAAAGATGAACCCTGGGAGAAAAGAGAGATCTTTTATCAGAAGACTTTATACGTCATCAGCAAACTTCACTCCTTTAAAAAAAATGGGTTCCCATACTACGAGCATTTAAAACTTATGGATGATTTTGATTCCAATCTTTATCAATGGGAACAAGAATATTTTAAAGAAAATTTTATTAAAGATTTTTGCAAAATAAGACTTGATCCACATGTTGAGAAAGCCTTTGAAAATGAATTAATTAACCTTAGAAATAAACTTTTAAAAATAAGCCCAACGCTCATACATCGTGATCTTCAATCACAGAATATAATGATTAGAAATGAAGAGGTTCTTTTAATCGATTTCCAAGGTATGCGTTTTGGAAACCCATTCTATGACTTAGGTTCACTACTACTTGACCCTTATGTCGAAATCTCCCAAGACAAAAGAATAAAACTTCTTTCTTACTATTATTCACTTGTCAAAAAAGAGATGGATTGGAAAGTATTTGAGGAAAATTTCTGGCTGGCCTCGGCTCAACGTTTAATGCAAGCACTTGGTGCTTACTGTTTTCTGGGTCTAAAGAAAGGATTAAAGGTTTATATTAAATATATACCCGCTGCATTAGAGAATCTTTATCTCGTAACATCAATGATTTCATATCTCCCTTTACTTAAGGGCTTATGCTTGATGTGTAAGAAATAAAAAGATTAAAATAATTATTAGAATATGAAGCCCATTACAGCTGTAGTACCTTTTTATCCTGATAAACTTTTTGATAGATTGATCATTAATCTTAGTTCCTTTCCTCTGATCGAAAGGGTCCTTATCATCGGCCAGGACTCTAAACCATTAAACGCATACAAAGTTGAGGTCTTATCCGGAGAACCAATACATTCAACTAATACGCTTATTAAGATTTTACAAGAAGTAAAAACAGATTTTTTACTTATCGTCCTAAAACCTCAAATTATCTACTTTGAATCTGAAGCCTTAGAAAAACTTTTAAAATGTACTAAAGACCATCGTGGAGCAATGGTTTACTCGGACTTCTACGAAGAATTGAATGATAAAAAAATATATGTCCCTCTTAATGATTATCAAATTGGTAGTGTAAGGGATGATTTTGAATTTGGAAATATAATCCTACTTTCAACAGCTGAGATCAAGAAAACACTAAAAAAATATGGTCTTCTTTTAGGATTAAGATGGGGAAGTATTTATGATTTGAGGCTAAAGCTATCTATTGAAAATCCTATTATACATCTAAACGAACCTTTATATACTGTAGTTAAGAATCATGAAGAATTTTTTATCAAAAAACTATATTCTTATGTTGACCCCAAAAACCTGAAAATCCAGAAGGAGATGGAGTTTATATTTACTGAATATTTAAAAAAGATCGGTGCTTACATCCCCCATTATATTCTTAAAAAAGTAGAGAAAACTAATGATAATTTCCCTGTAGAGGCATCGATCATTATACCCGTAAAGGATCGCAAAGAGACCATATCAGATGCGATCAGGAGTGCACTTTCGCAGCAAGCAGACTTTCCATTTAATGTCATCGTGGTGAATAACCACTCGAAAGATGAAACAACTTCAATCGTATCAAGACTAGCCAAAAAAGATTCTCGAATAAAGCATATTATTCCTGTAAGGGATGACCTCGGGATTGGTGGTTGCTGGAACGAAGCCTTAAACTCCATTTATTGCGGTCGTTATGCTATCCAACTCGATTCAGATGACCTTTATTCAACACCACATACCTTAAAGAAGATGGTAAATATGCTTAGCAATGGAGAATTTGCAATGGTCATAGGTTCTTATACCCTTGTGGACTCAAATTTAAAAGAGATCCCCCCGGGTTTTATAGATCATAGGGAATGGACCGATGAAAACGGACACAACAATGCATTAAGGATAAATGGCCTTGGTGCACCTCGGGGTTTTAACACTGCCTTAATTCGAAAAATAGGATTTTTAAATGTAAGCTATGGTGAAGATTATGCAATTGCACTACGAATCTCAAGGGAATTCAAGATCGGAAGAATCTATGAAAATCTATACCTCTGTAGAAGATGGACAGGTAATAGTGATTCAAATCTTAGTCATAAAGATTTAAATCAAAAGAATGCCTTTAAGGATCTTATTCGAACGGAGGAAATCTCATTTAGACAAAGACTGATTAAAGGAATAATTTAACATATCCTTGCAACTATTATCCCGCTTCTACTTTTACTCCTCATTAAGTATCTACATAGGGTTTCCTTAGAAATCAAAACCATTCCTTCTTTACTCGAGGCATGAAGAAGGTGAATTCTTCCCTTAACCCTTACTCCAATTCCAACATGCTCAACATCAAGGCCCCTTTTGTATGTCGTGATCCCAATAATATCTCCATCCTCAATCTTCTTCTCCGAGGCTCTAAACCTCTCTTTTGGAATAAAATAGATAGCTCTCTTAGATATACACTTTTCAATATCCTTCATCTTCAACAAGTCTTTCTCGTTTCTCAATTGGGGATAAGACTCCCTATGCTTGCTCATATAATTTATTGTCTTTCTCAAAACCTTTCCACCAATCTCCTTTGTAACATCCTTTAGAAAACCCTTATTTTGATTATCATATACCCAATCTGTGAAGTAGTGAAGTCTTGACGTATATCCTTTAACCTTGCCTGCTCGGAAACTCACCTTTTTAAGGATCTGTAGAAATGCCTCAAATGAATTCAAACCCCACTTAAGGAGTAATACAAACCCAATGACGTGCTCTATAAAAGTGAAACAATCAAACCTTCTTAGATTTAAATGAAGATATTCATAAGGCTCTCCATGATTCTGGCTATATGGCCTTCCTAAAAATAATATACCAACTTCGACTATGAGATCAGTAAAAGAACGCGGCTGAAACATCTTTTTCTTAAATGATCTTATAAGACGATTAAATTCTTTTTTCTGTTCATTAATGAAAAGATTTTTATCTTTCAAAGAATTGGAA
>JBBIOI010000074.1:0-17171 GCA_037443425.1 Deltaproteobacteria bacterium | reverse complement strand
GGATTATTGGAAACACTAAAAGGGGCCTCCAAAGGTTTAAAAGATTAACTTTGGAGGCCCTACTTTTCTCTACCCCTACCACTCGTCATCCCACCCTGAACCTCAAGGGTTAAGGAATGTCGGTTGAGTCTCCCTCTCGCCCATACACAATGGTCTCGAAAAATTTTTGAGGTATTTATAATGGGACTCCTATGAAAAATTTTTTGGGTAGGTTTAGGAAAATATCATCGATTAGTCTATACTGAAACAAAAAGGTTTAAGATAGCAAGGATTGTAACAATTAACTCAAATTATTTGTTAAATTTTGATCTGTCTTGGAAATTATTCTCCACTCCCGTTGATTTGAGACTTTTATTTTTTTACTTTTACCAACGATGCGATATTCTGGGCTTAGAAAATCGGCAGCTAAATCCTTGAGGTTTTGAGATTGATCAAATTGAAAGTGTCTGGTGCAACCCCATTTCTTATCAAAGACACAGAAAGTGAAGACAATTGAAATTTTTTTATGTTTCTGCGGTGAGTAGCATTCTATGAGAGACTCTGAAATCCTACGACATCGGTCGATTGTCTTTACTTTTTCAGGTATTCTTCTTTTCCATGAATCCATGCAAATGTAGAAGTATTCTGTTTTGTAACTTTGTGCTGACTATAAAATTGATCTTTGGCGTTATCCTAAATAATGAGACAAACTTTGCAAAATCCTCAAACCATTAATTTGTTGGACTAAAGGAATGAATAATCACCATTGCATGTGATGCAAGGAGGCGTTCCGCCTCAATTACTGCTGAGGCTGTTCGTTGAAGCAGTTGATATCGAATGGTCTTGTCGAAGTTTGAGGATATTCCCAGTTTCTTTAATAAAAATTCTAACATCTCCTGTTTTCCCTTTGATTCTTCACAAAGCCATTGATTAATAGGATCCCCGAATGACTCAGAGACCTTACCCTCTACTGCAATAGAAAAAAGCTGGCTTTCGGATTTGGCAAGAATCCAAATATCGCTTTGGGATGCTGTTAACCCTCCAGGCAAAGAGACTTTGTGTTCCGGTAATATAAGAAGGGGTTCAAGTCCTGAAAATGGTTTCCTGGTAGCTTTAAAAACAGGTTCTACTTCTTTTGGAAACCTTTGGGCCTCTTGCCATGAGTAGGCAAGTGCTTTTGCAGAGTGTCCAGATTTCCAATACTTCTGTGGATCACCCAAACGAGGTTTCCCGTCCTCTGGTTTTTTGACAGGAAGGAGTATTAATGACATGTCTACCTCGCAAGTAATTCTCGTGCTTTCTCAACGCATTCATTCAAGGTTTCAAGAATTTTCAAGAATGTATCCTTGTTAAATCCCTCGCTGTAAATCACGCCATCCATTTGGAGAATGATTGTGTCCTTGTCCTCTTCCACTGTCATTACAATCCCATTGATAGCACAGAAACGTAAGATTTCATAAGCTTTTGCTTTAAACAGTTCCTCTTTGGATTTCTCAAGCATAATTATGTTTCCTATTCTGAATCCTGGATCTTCCTACCCTTTCGATATGTATCCCATGTCATGCCGTCCTCGCATGATGTCGTAGTAAAGTTCAAGTGCATCATTTGTTAAAAACCCTGAAAGCTTCAATCCAGATTCCTTTGCAATTTGCTCAACTATCATTCTGTTTCGTATATGTGCCTCGCATTGAGATAGGACTTTCAAAGCATCCTCAAACGATGCCCTCTTCTTGATTAATAGAGCAAAGATTTGATCACGTAGCGAATCGACAGTCTTTTTAGTTGAATTGCGTGCCACCATCGTTGTCTCCTTTCATTTGTAGATCGATTTGCTTATCGGTTGGATGATAAGAAGTTTAATTCCTCCACACCTTTCCGATTAAGTTCAAATATACACTTTTTTTTTAAATTTTTGGAAGAAGAAATTTCTTGAGAAAAAATATTAAGGGTTATTATTCATCGGTTTTGAATAAAAGAGGCATATTAAAAGCCAAATTCTCTCGATGTTTGCCCCAAAAAATTAAAGAGGAGAGGGAAGGGAAAGGGGGGACTATAGGGGGGATAGGAAAAGGAGAGGAGATAGACGAAAGAACATTGAAAATTTTGATGTCTAAAGGGGTGCAATTTTTATTACCCGACTAAAAATTACTAAAAATAGAGTTAAAACCGGATAAAAACTGCCAAAGAACAGAATAAAAAGGCAGGATTCTTTTTTCATCTAAAAAGAGGGAAAATATTAGTGATGGAAAAAATGAAAACCACTAAATCTTTTGTAATATCAATAGATTGGCGAATATGAGATAAAGGGGAAAACCCCCACCAAATACCCAATACTCGCACAAAAAAGGGCAGGGTTTCTAAAAATTCAGGATTTTATTGACAAAGTTTTCAAGAAGTCTAAAATAAAGTAAAAATAATCAAATTTATATATCTTATCAAAAGTTACTCCAAATTGTGGTTTGTTAATAATGAGGTATTTGAAAATGGATATTCAACCAGGAAATATCCTCAAAGGTTCGTTCTGGCCAGAAAATGTCAGGGTAATTTCGGTAAAAGCCATTGGAGAAAATCAGATCAGGATTGAAGCAGTAGGGGTTGAAACTCAGCGTTTCTATAACCCGGTCCTTTCCTCTGAAGATATAAAATCCATACAAATAATAGAGGGAAAAATTTTTCAATTTACTGGGGATGGAGAATCCTTATTTCTCTTCCTTGAATCCCATCGTATAAGGAACGCTTACCAATTTGATCCCCTCTTTGCTGTAAATGTTTCTCAAATTGCCCCTCTCCCGCATCAAATAGAGGCTGTCTACCACAATATAATGGCAAATCCCAAGATCCGATTCCTTCTTGCTGACGATCCTGGTGCGGGAAAGACCATTATGGCTGGTCTTCTCCTGAAGGAGCTCAAGTATCGTGGTCTCATTGAAAGAATTCTAATCGTTGTCCCCGGACATCTTAAAGACCAGTGGCTGAGAGAGATGAAAGAGAAGTTTCAAGAAACATTTGAGATTGTTGATAGGGGAAGAATAAATACCTCATGGGGTCAGAATGTATTCACCACCTTAAATCAGGTTATCGTTTCTATGGATTTTGCCAAACAGGATGATGTTATGTCAGCCCTAAGGGAATCAAGATGGGATATTTGCATAGTTGACGAGGCACATAAACTCTCTGCTTATAAATATGGACAAAAGATTAAGAAAACAGAGCGTTATAATTTTGGTGAACTCTTATCTCCATTGACCAATTATCTTCTTTTCCTTACTGCCACACCACACCGTGGAGACCCAGAAAACTTCAGACTTCTGCTTGACCTTCTTGAGCCAGGATTCTTTGCCAATATCTCAATGCTTAAAGAATCCATAGATAACAAGGATAATCCACTATTTTTAAGACGGCTTAAAGAAGATCTGAAAGATTTTGATGGTGCTCCAATATTTCCTCCTCGTAAAGTAGAGACGGTAAAATATTACCTCTCAGAGGACGAAAAACGGCTCTATAACGAGGTTACAGATTATGTAGAAAAGCAGTTTAACAGGGCTCTGGAAAAGGACAAGCGTAACGTTACTTTTGCCCTCACCATTTTGCAGAGGCGACTCGCTTCAAGTGTCCGTGCAATAAGAAAATCGCTGGAACGTAGATTTGAACGTTTAAAAGACCTTTATGATAAAGGTCAAATCCTACAGGAGGCTGAATACGATGAAGACTACATTGAGGATTTAGAAGAAAACGAGCGGTGGAAAAAAGAAGAAGAGATGCTTGAAAAACTCACTTCTTCGGAGACCCTTGAAGAATTGAAGGAAGAGATAGCTAAGCTTGAGGAACTCGTTACAATAGCTAAAGAAGTGGAGAAGAAAGAGGTAGAGACCAAACTCAATGAACTTAGAGGTGTAATGGATACCGAAAATATTCAGAAAACAGAAACAAAATTACTTATCTTCACCGAATCCAAAGATACCCTGGAATATCTTGTTGAGAAACTAAGGAAATGGGGTTACTCTGTGACATTCATTCACGGCGGACTGAACCTTGACCAGAGAATTAGGGCTGAAAATGAGTTTCGAAATAAAGCTCAGATAATGGTTTCTACAGAGGCTGGTGGAGAAGGTATTAACCTTCAATTTTGCTGGATTATGGTTAATTATGATATTCCCTGGAACCCAAACCGATTAGAACAGAGAATGGGAAGGATTCATCGTTATGGACAGCAACATGAGGTTCACATATATAATCTGGTTGCAGTGGATACAAGAGAAGGTCGTATATTGGAAAGGCTGTTTGATAAACTCTCGCAAATTCGAGACCATCTCGGTTCCGATCGGGTCTTCGATGTAGTGGGTGAAGTACTGGTTGGAAGAAATCTAAAAGACCTGATTCTCGATGCCATTGCGAATCGGAGAACAATGGATGATATTCTCAAAGACTTTGAAAGAATACCTGACGAAGTAGCCATTCAAAGAGTTAAGGAGGCAAGTCTCGAAGCCTTAGCAACACGGCATATTGACCTTGCCAGAATACTGGGTGAACAAAGAAAAGCAAGAGAAAATAAACTTGTCCCAGAATATATCGAGGCCTTTTTTAAAAGAGCAGCTCACTCTCTAAATATCGAGATGAAGAAACGTTCAGACGGCTTCTGGCATATATCGTCAATACCTTTTGAAGTTAGAAACCAGACTTATGAATTCAAGATTAAATTTGGCGAGGTTCAAAGAGAATACAGTAAAGTGTCATTTGATAAAGAAAAGGCATTTAAGGGACAGGCAGAATTTGTATCAATGGGACACCCTCTTTTGGAAGGGTGTATAGAGAGTATCTTTGTTCGTAGTAACCAAACCGTAGGTGAAGGGGCTACATTTATAGACCTTGAAGGGAGAATGGATGGCATTATTTGGTTTTGTGAGGCTGAAATAAAAGATGGAAAAAACGAGACAGTCGGCAAAAGGCTTTTTACAGTTTTTCAGAACACGAAGGATGGAAAGCAATCATTATCCCTGATTAATCCTGCTATCCTTTGGGATTTAAAACCTCTTTCTTCCGAGGAAGCAATGAGAGAAAGAGAAAGCTTAATGGACGAAGGATTCCATACAGGGGTTTTTAACCTGGATGAAATCAAATCTTTCGTAATAACTGAGGGATTGGAAGATTATAAAAAGGAACTTCTTGAAAGAAGGCAGAGAGACGCTAATATCAAGAAAAAATATGGGGTCCGTTCTCTCGAATCAATGATTCTCGATTCAGATGCAAAAATCTCTGATTATGAAACAAGGAGAATGAAAGGGGAAAATATCCCAGAGGCAACTATTCAAAACGAGATACGTAAAAAAGAGGATTTAGAACGAAAAAAACAAAGACTTATCAAGGAAATAGATGCTGAAATTCATCTCTATCCCACTGATCCTAAAATTATAGGTTGGGTAAGGGTTATTCCCGGAAAGATTGAGTATGAAGAGGCGGTTCCAGATGAAGAGATTGAAAAAATTGGTATGAATATTGCTTTGGATTACGAGATATCTCATGGTAGGCAACCAGAAGACGTTCACTTTGAGAATCTCGGCTATGACATTCGTTCAAAGGATGATAAAGGAGTCTTTCGCTATATAGAGGTAAAAGCAAGGGCAAGGGAAGGCACAGTTATTCTTACGCCCAACGAGTGGCTCATGGCACAGCGGCTCAAAGATGAATACTGGCTTTATGTTGTTGTTAATGTAGTAAACAATCCCGAACTCTATCTTATCCAGGACCCTGCAAACAAACTCAAACCAGATGAAGAAGTTGATATTGTAAGGTATATTGTTAAAAATTGGAAAGAAAAAGCCGAGGTGGCAAAATGAATAATTTAAAAGAGATAAAGAGCATATTGATAGAGTTAAAGGATGATATAAAGAAAAAATATAAGGCAGAGGTAATAGGAATTTTTGGTTCGTATGTTCGGGGTGTGCAGAAAAAGAAAAGTGATCTTGATATTCTGGTAAAATTTCATGATAAAGCAACACTTATTGACTTTGTTGGTCTTGCAATTTTCCTTGAGGAAAAACTTGGGATAAAAAAGGTTGATGTGGTTCCTTACGATACCGTGAGACCAGAGATTAAAGAAAGCATCTTCAGAGAGGTTATTTATATATGAAAAGAAATTTAACATTGTATTTAAAGGATATTTTAGAGGCGATGGAATCTATTGAAAAGTTTGTGGAAGGGATGTCCTTTGAAGATTTTAGAATGGATGATAAAACCTCAAGTGCAGTTATAAGGAAGTTTGAGGTTATTGGAGAAGCGTCAAGAAATATTCCAAATTCTATAAGGCGAAAATATCCTGATATTCCATGGAAAGAGCTGGTTGGTTTTCGAGATAAACTCATTCATTTTTATTTTGGGATTAAATATGAGATCGTTTGGGATACGATAAAAATTGAAATTCCCAAACTGAAACCAAGACTAAAAGCAATTCTTTCAGAATTTGAAAAAGGAGAAAATTAGGAATGAAATCCTTCATTGAATCTGACTTCCCTATAAAGGAAGTAAGCGAAGAATCCGCTCGTGAGAAAAATATTCGCCATGGTCACATATCAACACTTCATATTTGGTGGGCTCGTAGACCACTTGCCTCATCGAGAGCTTCTATCTATGCTTCGCTTACGCCCGAGCCAAAAGACGAAGAGGAAAGACTTAAGCGGGCTCAATTTATCAGCAGTCTCTCAAAATGGGAGAACTCTCTGAACAGAACACTCGTTGAAAGGGCAAAAGATGATATTCTTAAGGCAAGCAATGGCAGACCGCCTAAAGTTCTTGACCCCTTTGCCGGTGGTGGAGCAATACCCCTTGAAGCATTAAGACTTGGATGTGAAACTTATGCAAGTGATTTGAATCCTGTGGCTGTTCTTATTTTAAAATGCACCCTTGAATATCCCCAAAAATATGGGAAAGCAAAAAGGAAAGTAAAAGACTGTCTCGGGCGTGAATATGAAGAAAACTATAATCCTTTGCTTGAAGATGTCAAAAGATGGGGTGAGTGGGTTTTAGAAGAAGCAAAAAAAGAGATTGGGAGATTTTATCCTTCTGAGCCAGATGGCTCGGTACCTGTAGGCTATATATGGGCAAGGACTGTGAAATGTCAGAACCCTGCCTGCGGTGCTGAAATTCCTCTGGTCAGGCAGACCTGGCTTGCAAAGAAAGAGAATAAGAAGGTTGCTTATAAAGTGATTGCAAAGGGAAATAAAATTGAATTTGAAATCAGAGAAGACAAGCAAATAGATTTTGATCCTGAGACAGGTACAGTTTCAAGGGCAAAGGTGATCTGCCCATGCTGTAATTCTGGTTTAAGTGATAAGGAAGTAAGAAAGCAGTTTCAGGAAAGGAAAGCTGGTCAGAAAATGATAGCAGTTGTACTCCATCACCCGAATAGGCAGGGAAAGACTTATAGGCTTGCAACTGGAAAGGATTTGGAGATTTTCAAAGAGGCAGAGAAATACCTGAAGGAAAAAAGGCAGAAACTGTGTGATAAATGGGGATTTGACCCTATACCAGATGAACCAATGCCACCTAAAGAAACTCTTGGTTTCCGTGTGCAACGATATGGAATGCTGAAATGGGGCGACCTTTTCAACTCCCGACAGAAGTTAGCATTAATAACTTTTGTGGAGAAGGTGAGGCAGGTGTATGACAGGATTCGTGGGTCGGAGTTCAGAGTTCGGAATTCGGAATTCGAAGTTCAAGAAGGAAAAGAAAAAGCGAGTCCCCAATCCCTAATCTCGAATTCCGAGGAGTATGCAAAGGCAGTGGTGAGTTATTTAGGGCTTATTTTTGATAGACTTGCTGATAAAAATTCGAATCTCGTGGTTTACAACGTTGTGGGAGAAAAAGTTGAACATGTATTTGGAAGACAAGCTTTAGGAATGGTTTGGGATTATGTGGAAGTTAATCCATTTACAGATGTAGGTTGGTATAATATGCAAGAATGGGTTGAGAGGATAATTGATCACTGTTCCCAAATCCCCCGAATCCCGAATCCCAAACCCCAAATCCCTATTGTCAGCCAATCCTCTGCCATTTCCCTCCCTTATCCTGACAACTACTTTGATGCGGTCATCACAGACCCGCCGTATTATGATAATGTGCCTTATTCTTACTTGTCTGATTTCTTCTATGTATGGCTTAAACGAACAATTGGAGACCTGTATCCAGATTTGTTTTCTACACCACTTACACCAAAGTCAGAGGAGATTGTTGCGTATTCGCACGGAGAAGGAGGTTTTGAAGGTGGCAAGAAATTCTTTGAAGAAATGATTGCAAAGGCATTCAGCGAGATACATCGTGTTCTCAAGCCCGAAGGTATTGCCTGCATAGTCTTTGCCCATAAATCAACCGATGCATGGGAAACTATCATCAATGCCCTCCTGAATTCTGGTTTATATCTCACAGCAAGCTGGCCAGTGCACACAGAAATGAAAGCTCGCCTGCGAGCAAAAGAATCAGCAACCCTTGCATCATCCATCTATATGGTCTGCCGTAAACGAACTGAAAACAAAACAGCCTATTTTAACGAAATCAAGTCTCAGATTGAATCAAGAATAAAAGAAAAGCTGAATCAATTCTGGAACGAAGGAATAGAAGGAAGCGATTTCTTCATCTCCGCTATCGGACCTGCTATGGAGGTATTTGGAAAATACGAAAATGTGGAAAAAATATCAGGCGAAAAAGTTACAGCAGCCGAACTGCTTGAATTCGTCCGTAAAACAGTAAGTGAATATGCACTTACCAGGATTCTTAAAAGTCCTCAGCTTGGAGGTATAGATGAGGAAACGAGGTTTTACCTTCTCTGGCGATGGACTTACAATTCCGCAAAGGTTCACTTCGACGATGCAAGAAAACTTGCCCAGGCAGTGGGTATCGAAATTACAGAAGAGTGGGGAAATGGTTTCATCAAGAAAGATAAAGAGTTCATTTCAGTATCAGATGCTAAAGAAAGGGGAGCTAAATTTCTGGAGAAAGGTAAGTTTGAAAATATGATAGACGTTCTTCATGCGTGTCTTCTATGGTGGGAAAAGAATAACAAGAAAGCCATACAAGGTATTCTTGAAGAAACAGGGAATTTAAACAACAACGCCTTCTGGCAAGTAGCACAGGCAATCTCCGAAGTTCTGCCAGAAGGCGAGAAGGAAAAGCAAATGCTTCAGGGGTTCTTATATGGTAAGGAAGGATTAATTAAAGAAGCTGTAAAAGCTAAGAAGCCTAAACAAATATCATTCTTGGGGGAGGAATAAAGATGGCACTTCCATCCTGGTGGCAGGTAGCCACACCTCATAGGGATATTCAAGAAGGGAAACTGAATGAAGCGATATTTGCAGCTGACCTGGGAGATGTAGTAAATGGCAAATCACCCCTTGAATATCAAGATCCAAGTAACTTTTTCCAGAAAACTTATCTAACACAGGGATTAAGAAATCTTCTCGAAAATGTGATTTCCCGTCTGAGCGGGGGAAAAGGCGACCCTGTTATTCAGTTACAAACTCCTTTCGGGGGTGGTAAAACCCATGCACTTATTACCCTTTATCACTTTATAAAACATAGAAAAGAGATTTCACATCTTCCGATTGCATCGGAGTTACCAGAACTAAAAAGGTCTAAAGTAGCTGTGTTTGTGGGAACACATGCTGACGCTATCTCTGGCAAAACTCCCTGGGGAGAAATAGCATCACAACTGGGTCAATATGAAATTGTAAAGGAACACGATACAAAACGTATTGCACCAGGAAAGGAGAGATTGGGTAGGATTTTTGAGGCTTCTGGTCCCACTCTTATCCTTATGGATGAAATTCTGGAATATATAGTTAAAGCGAATCGAGCAGAGAAAGTGGAAAAAATAACCCAGGGGCAAACACTCGCCTTTTTACAGGAAATTTCTGAACTGGTTGCCTCCTCTAAAGACTGTTGTTTAATTATTACACTTCCTGCAAGCATCCTTGAACGGTATGATGAGGAAGCAGAAAGGTCTCTTCAGCAACTACAGAAAATTTCTGGTAGAGTCGAAGCGGTCTATACCCCTGTTGAGGGTTTAGAACTCTATGAGGTGATACGGAAAAGACTTTTTGAGAAGTATGGAGATGAAAAGGTTAGAAGAAAAGTTGCTCAGGCCTACTTCGAACTTTACCAGGGGCTTGCGACAGATGTTCCATCAGAAGTAAGAGACATAGAATATCGTGATAGGATTGAACGGGCATACCCATTTCATCCTGAACTCATTGATGTTCTTTACGAAAGATGGGGGTCTTTTCCTACATTCCAACGAACAAGAGGAGTCTTAAGATTATTGGCTGAGGTAGTATCTGATTTATATGGAAAGAAAGTAGTTTCTCCTCTTATTCAATCTTCTCTTGTGAATCTTGATAATCAATCTATCCGCAGAGAGTTTATAAAGCACATAGGCAACGAATACGATAGTGTTATCGCTTCGGACATCGCAGGTAAAAATGCTAAAGCACCGAAGATTGATAAAGAGATGGGTAGTGAGTACGAGAAATATGGTATCGCCAAGGGAATAGCTACATCAGTATTCATTAACTCCTTCAGTGCTGGTCCGAGTAAGGAAACTACTTTATCAAGAATTCGCGTGGCACTACTCAGAGAAGGAATCCCAGTAACCATTGTTGGAGATGCTGTTGCCAAGTTAGAAGAGGAACTCTGGTACTTTCATTCTGAAAGGAAACAATATGCTTTCCGTAATCAGCCAAATCTAAACCGCGTGATTCTGGACCGGGAAGAAGTGATCCCTGAGGAAAGGATTCGAGAAGAGCTAAAGACACACATCCAGAAGGATGTTGGGAAGGCCCTTGAAGTCTATTTATGGCCAGAAAATACTTCAGACGTTCCTGACAATAAGAACTTTAAACTTATAATCTTTCCACCTAACTTGATTTATGATTCAGACAAAAGGGAAAAAGTTGCAGCCGAATTTTTCGAAAAGGCAGGAGTAGGGTTTAGAATCTACAAGAACACTATTTTCATCCTCTTGTTGGACAATAATCAGCTTATTTCCGTAAGCAAATCTTTGAGACGATATATGGCATTAAATGAAATTCAGAAAGATAAGATTTTCCTTGAAACCCTGACCAAACAGAGCCAGGAAGAGATCAAGAAGAAGTTTAAGGAAACAGAAAAAGAAATTCCATTCAAAATTCTTACTGCATATAGATATCTGGCATTCCTTGGAAAAGACGGTATTAACTGGAAAGATATGGGGATACCAACCATAGGTAGTGAACAGACGATCTCCGATAGGGTTAAGCAGTATTTAAGAGACCAAGAGAAATTACTGGTAAAGATTTCGCCTAAATATATCATGGATAGAACATTTGGAAAAGATGAAAATGAAAAATCATTGAAGGAAATATTTGAATTACATCTCAAAACCCCTGGTATGCCCCTTTTGGAAAACGAAAGGGTCTTATTTGATGCGGTTACCGAAGGGGTAAAAAATGGAATTCTGGGATTATGTGAAGACAGAAGAGTATATTATAAGGAGAATGTGATTCCAAATATTGACTCGGTTGTTTTAAGAGATAAAGTTGCTGAAAGGAAAAAGGAGGAAGAACTAAAAAAGGAAAAAGAAAAGGAAGTAGAAGTTACCCCAATAGATATTACTCCGGTTGAACGACCAATAAGGAAAGAGGGAGTAATAAGGAGTGTTATTTTAAGGGCTAAAGTTCCCTGGGACAAGTTATCAGACGTTACTAAAGGGGTGATCGCTCCTTTAAAGGAAGAAGGCTTACCACCGGAAATTACAATCGAAGTAAAGGCAAATTCTGAGGAAGGGTTTAAACCACATACTCTGAGTAGCAAAGTCAAAGAAACGCTTCTTCAGATAGGAGCCAAAATAGAAAAATGGGAAGAGGAATAAAACACAATTGGTGAATTAAATGTCCCTCTCCGAAGAACAAATTAAAACGCTATTAGAGTGGTTTAAAAGACTCCAATCGTCCTTAATCTCAATGAGGAGGGAAGATGAAAATACTACTTAGAACAAATGAAAAAAAAGATTGGGAAATAATAAGTTCTATCAAACCAAAAGTAGAATTAGAACTTAAAAAATTGTTTATGGAATCTCCATCTATCATTCCGGTAGATGAGATAAGAGAGGACCTCTCTCCCTTTGTTGCTGTAGTAGATGAATTAGGTCTTCCGGGTTCTGGAAATACAGACGTGTTGGCAATAAATCCTGATGGAGATATTGCCATTATAGAGTGTAAACTTGCGGCAAATCCGGAGATCAAAAGAAAAGTGGTAGGACAGATTCTGGAATATGGTGCTTACCTATGGGAGATGAATTATGAAACACTCAATGAAAGGATTAGCAAGAGGAAAGGGAAGAGCCTGTCCCAATTAATTGCAGAGGCGATAAATAAAGAATCAGCAAAGGCACAAGCAAAATACGAAGAGGCAGCGGAAGAATCGGTAGTAAGGGAGTGGAACGAGGAAAAGTTCCGCATTAGAGTTGAAGAGCAGCTGAAGAACGGATCATTCCTTCTTATAATTGTTGTAGATGAAATTAATGAAGATCTGAAAAGAATAGTCAGATATCTCAATGAGTGTGGTAAACCAGCTTTCTCACTCCATGCTCTGGAAATGAACAGATTTCAATCTTCCCATGTCGAAATTCTTGTGCCTTATCTGTATGGTATTTCCACTAAACCTCCGGCAACGCCTAAAAGAAAAATATGGTCAGAAAAGGATTTCTTTGATGTTCTCACAGAAGATGCCCCCGATATTGTTGAGATGGTCAGGAATCTATATGAATGGGCTAAAAGCATAACAAAAAAGGAGGAGCAAAATTTTGTTTGGAACTGGAGTTGAAACAGGATCTTTTACTTTTCATTTCATCAAAGATGGAGAAACTTTTTCAGTTTTCTCCGTTTTGACAAATGGGAAACTCATATTGAATTATGGCTGGCTTTCAAATAAAGTCAGGCAAGATATAATAGAAGGCTTTCACAAGAGATTACAAGAAATACCAACCTTTAGCCATATACCCTCCGATTTTTCGAAATGGGTGAGTATAAGAGTCGCTGAGGCATTCAGAAATTCAAAAGATATAGAGAATTTTGAGGATGTAGTTGTTTGGCTGGGGAAAGAGATCGGGTCTGTGGTCTAAAATAATAGTCAAGCGAAGAGAAATATGAAAGATCTGAATTCAGGACAGTTTCCAAAGATTTCCCTATTTGAGGAAACAATCAATATTCTTTTAGTACATTTTACAAATCTTTTTAGTTGGACGATGTCAATTTGCCTCTGGACTGATTCAATTTTGGAAACATAGGATTGTGTGACTCCAAGTAGTTTTGCGACTTCTTCTTGGTTAAGTCATGCCTACTTGTGGGCTTTTTTAAGTCTCTCAACCAACGCCTTGTGTTCCTATGAATAAAACAAGGAGGAGATGGTGACGAAGACATATCAATCATCCAAGACAAAGAAAACTCACTCTGAAACAAGAGTGCATACTTCTACAAGGCAAATTTCATGTAGGGGAATAGGTTGCCGGGTTGAATTTTTCCCAAAGCGAAGAAGGCAGGTTTTTTGTTCGTCTTCTTGCCGGTTGGGATACTTCGATACCGCCAGAAGTATCGGGGTGATCCTCCTGGAAAAGAGCAAGGATGATTCAAGTCTGAAAAGCATTGTCGATGATCTTTTAGACATTTTGCATAATGAGGGATAGACAGAGGAGACCGAATAGGTGGGGAGTTAAATACCTCAAAAGGATTTGAACCTCTTTTAACGGCCCAACAGGTGGCTGCTTGGTTGAATATGAGTCTCGTTTGGGTATATAAGGCCGCCGAAAAGGGGTTGCTCCCTTTCCATCGAGTTGGGTGAGGCGATACGGTTCGATCCAAATGAAATTCGATCCTATCTTAATAAGAGAAGAAATTTGAATAAAACTTACGAGGAATCCCGAAATCCCAAAACGAGAAAGAAGTGTGTCCACTTGCAATGTGAGAAGGAGGTCATAAAAAGTAGTTAAGATTTCAGATATTTGTAGCCCTGATTTTTAAATGTTTCCAAAATGTTTCCAGCACGGATTGCAAAATGGCGCTGGATTGACTTTGTGAAAAGAAAAACCTTGACAAAAGAATTGCTATGAGGTTTAAAAGCCGCATGAACATTGGAAAAGTGTTGAGGGATTTGATAACAAAAGAAGGACGATCATTTCGACAAACGTCCATTGACTTAAAAGTGGATAGATCAACACTACACCGCTCCCTCAAAAGAGGGAATCCAGAGTGGAAAACGATTGAGATGTTGCTGAACTATCTGGGCTATGAGATTCGGATTGTTAAATCAAAGACCAAAAAAAATGTATGAACAAATCTTAAAGACTGTTCATGAGTGAATTCTAAAATGCATTGGTTGATTGCGATATTCGAAATAAAACTTCCTTTTTACTTTCTGATCAAGCGGCCAGAGGAAGACAAACTTCGTTATAAAATTCTAATTTATGACTTTGATGTTGAGTTATTTCTTAACCGCCGCAATGGTGGAAAACAAAAAAAAGGAGATGAAGAACACTGGTCATTTGCTATCTCCGAAATTCAAGTTAAAGTGGCAAAAGAGGAACACATAGAGCCGCCTCCTATTCGAATGCTCGAAAATGGTGGTAGAGACTTTTCAGTGAGGGCTCAGTATTTTGAGGAAAGATTGCGAAAATACCAGAGAGTTGCTCTTGTGGCGGTGAATAGATTGATACGTTTCTTTAAGTTCAGATTGCATAATCCTTTATTATATGAACTCGGCCCCCATGAATCTGATTTTCAGAACCCAAAGTGGACTAATGAGGCAGACCAAGAAATTAAACCTGGGATTATGCACTTTATTGCAGAGGAAATTCCGGGTTTAGGGTCGTCTGAATTTGGTGTGAGCCATTTAACATCGACTGTCGATCTTGATTTGCAAAAAGCCCTTGAAATTGATGCAAAGCCCGATATCACCGAAGAACTCCTTTCTGATGCTCAAACTGCTATTTTTCAAAACAATTTCCGTAGAGCAATTTTGGAGATGGCTATGGCATGCGAAATAGCTATCAAGCGGGCTTTTTTTTTCAAAGCCTACCCCTGCTGGGATGGCCTTTGAGTATCTGGAAGATAAAGGACGCATAAATATCACTGTTTTAAAATTAATTGATGCCGTGGCGAAGCAGGTTTTTGGGGAGAGTTTCAAAGATTTTAATAAGGACGCTTATAAAAATATAGATTATCTATTTCGCTGTCGAAATAAAGTTGCACACAGAGCGGAAGTTGTTTATCGAGATGACAGAAATGTTCTTCACAAAATTGACCTTTCCACCCTAAACCAATGGTGGGAATCTATTGGAAAGATGTTTGATTGGCTTAACGCCCACAAATAGCAAAAGAGGAAAAAGAAAGGAGGTGAAAACCGAAAAATCCAAACCGCCCCAGTCAAGGCGGAAAGAGAGGGAAAGCCATGGGAATTTTCCGAAGGAAAAACAAGGACGGAATTGAGGGGGACACATGGTACGTTGATTTTCGGACCCCAAATGGGAAAAGGATCATCAAAGCCGTTGGCCCCAAGAAAGACGCTGAAGCCTATCTTGGCAAAGTTAAAGCCGCCCTCAGAGAAGGTCGATTCTTCGATGTCAAGAAGGAGAACAAGACCACTTTCAAGGAACTCCTCGATGCAAGCACTTTAAGAATAAGATGCTTTCCGAAATAGATTACAAGGCCCTTGAAGATTTCAGAGATGAGAGGAAAAAACACCCACTCAACATGGAACAGAGAGAAGTGAAAGAACGGTCAACATCGAAATGTCAATCCTTCGCCGGATGTTCCGAAAAGGGGTCAAATGGGGAATGGTCGAGAAGAACCCTTTTGAGAATGCAGATGATCTCTTTTACAAGGAGACCAATCGTCGTGAACGTGCTTTAACAGAGGACGAGGTCAGACGGCTCATTGATGCTTGTCCAAAATACCTAAAACCAATCGTCATAACCGCCGTTTATACTGGACTCCGCAAGTCCGACATTCTTAATCTCAAATGGAGAGACATCGACCTCAAAAAGGGACTTATTCGATTGGAAGAGGCCAAGACAGGAAAGACAAGAAACATCGTTTTGAACAGAGACATGATAGCCCTACTTAAAAGCCTTCCCGTAAAGTGCCAATATGTTTTCCCCAACAAGCATGGGAAACCTTTTAAGGACATCAAGAGATCATTTGAAGCGTCTTTGAAAAAGGGCGGAATCGAACAGAGCGATGATCGGAGATACAAGATCGTATTCCACACCTTGCGGCATACCTGTGTCAGCCTGCTGACGGAAAGGGGAGCTGACACGACCGCCGTGAAGAATTATGTGGCCCATGCTTCGGAGGAAATGACAAAGCACTATACACACCTTTCAGAGGAATACGCAAGGAGGACAGCAGAGATTCTTAATGGATTATGCGGGGTTATCTCGGTTCATGGAAACAATTTGGAAACATTGGCTAAAAATGAAGAAATGGCTAAAAATCCCTCTCTTGCAAGTGCCTAAATTCTTTAAGAGAATATGGTCGGGGCGAGCCGATTTGAACGGCCGACCTCCTGCTCCCAAGGCAGGCGCGCTAACCAGTCTGCGCTACGCCCCGAAAAACAGAATAATAATAACAGATTTTTTAATTATTTCAAATAGGCATTGAGTCTTTGTAAGCATCTTTTTTTCCGTGATGAGGTTTTATTGGCGTACGCTCTTAAAGCTCCAAGACTCAGTCATTGCGAGCCCGAAGGGCGTGGCAATCTCATAGATTCCTCGCTCCGCTCGGAATGACAATTTTAAAGATTACTTCAGCTTTGCCTCGAAATGACAATCTTGAATCGTTCAATTTATATAAGAATTGAAGCTGTCATTCCTGCGAAGGCAGGAATCCAGGGAAAAGAAAAATATTTAAAAACAGCTGGATTCCCGTTTTCACGGGAATGACGCAGGTGAGGGGAGAGATTAATGCTTCGGAATAAGAATAGCATTGAGACAAGCCAATGCTACATAATCTGTCACAGGAAAAGAGATGCTTCATGAGTCTTTTAAACATAAATCATATCTCAGAGCAATAGCCATTCATTTAAACTTAGAAAGAAGTTTTTTAAGTTTTCGTAAGGCCTTTCCCCTATGGCTTATCATATTCTTTTCTTCAATTGTAAGTTGAGCCATAGTCTTT
>JBBIOI010000073.1:0-17191 GCA_037443425.1 Deltaproteobacteria bacterium | reverse complement strand
TTTATCAAGTTTAATATAAGTTCCTGCCGTTCTTGGTGGAAGATTAGGGATAATTAGCTCAATAAGGATCTCATCTCTAAATAAAATAGTTTCATAAAAATCCACAAAAAACTCATCTATAGGTACAATCCTTTCACCTTTTGTTGAAATCAATTTTAATTTTGCCCCTAAGGCCATCAAAGCAGGAGGAAAATCAGCAGAAGGTTCTCCATGGCACAGGTTTCCCCCAATAGTTCCCATATTACGAATTGGAGGTGAGGAAATTTTCGAGGCTGCCTGTGAAAGAATTGGGCAATATTTATTAATTAACGGAGAGAAAAGGATATCCCGATGCCGGTTAAGTGCACCTATTTTTAAGCCTTCCCGATTATTCCATTCAATATTATTTAATCCTGGGATAGTCTTTATATTTACTAAATGGGAAGGCCTTATCAAATTATTTTTGAGTAAAACAATAAGAGATGCTCCGCCAGCCAATATCTTTGCTTCTGGATATTCATTTAAAAATTGACAAGCCTCCTTTAGATCCTTTGGTTCAATGTATTCAAAGTATTTCATAATTCACCTCTTTTCTATTAACCTTTCTCGATTTTAGATTTTAATGCTAATGCAAACTGTTCCCCCAATTCTTTAGCCTTTTTTCTAAAAATCCCTTCTCCAAATTTTCCCAATGTCCCTAATATAGAAACCTCAGATTTATAATAAATTTCTGTTTCACTTTCAGAAATAGGGTTCAGTTGTATTTCGTTTTTTGCATGTAAGGAACTAGCCATAAAAGAATCTTCCCCCATGCCTATTGTTGTAAGTCTTTTATAAGGTTCTTTTTCTGTAATGCTCAATTTAATCTTAAAGTGAGCCGAAATAGGTCCTACCTTTGTTTTAATTGAGGTTAAATAAGTATTCTCATCCAACATTTTTACTGTCTCACATCCTGGAACGCAACTTCCCAAAAGATTGGCATCCAACAAGAAATCCCAAACCTTTTTTATTGGTGCCTTAATGGAAAACTTCTCTTCGAATAGCATTTATTTTCTCCTTTTTATTTTTCTTCCCAAAGTTTTCTTACAAGTTTTGCCTTATATTCATATTTAGGCAGAGAATCAGGCGGAACAAGTTCAACATTTGCTCGGAAAATCAACTTTTCACGAATCAAATTTTCAAGTTCCTCTTTTAATTGATTCAAATCTCCCGGTTCCCTTCCATATTCAACTTTAATATGTATAGGAGGTTTCCAACCCTCTGGAGGTGGAGCATATAATTGAATCTCTATTGCACCCGTGGTTCTTGGAACAAGACTTGCTACTGTATCTCTTACAGCTGAAGGATAAACATTTACTCCTTGCACAATGATCATATCATCCGTCCTACCAAACACTCTAATACCAAACCCTGTCCTTCCACATTCACAGTCTGTTTGAGTCACCTCTACATGATCTCGGGTTCGAAAACGAACCAGGGGAATACACTCACGATCTAAGGAAGTATATACTAATTCCCCTCGAGTTCCTTCTTTAATCTCCAAAACCTTACCTGTATCGGGATCTATAATCTCAGGATGAACGATTCCTTGTGCAATAAAGTGCATCCCTCTTTTATAACGACATTCAGACCAAATCTCACCACACATATCCCCATTTCCCATCATTTCGAGGAATATACATCCAAAAGTTTCCTCAACTTTTTGACGAACAGCTGGAATAGCTGCCCCGGGTTCACCCCCTGCTAAAATGAGTTTCAACCCAAGGCTCCTTGGATCAATTCCTCTTTTCTCCAATGCTGCTGCAAAAGCCATTGGAAAAGAAGAAGTAGCTAAAAGGGCGTTAGCCCCACAATGCTGGAAGGCTCCTATTAATCTATCCATTGCACCAACACCTACTGGGATAAGAGTTCCAATCGCCTCTATTGCATCTGCATATGAAGCAGCAATAAAGAATGGAGATACAGCTAAAGGCATTATGCTGTCTGGTCTGAGCCCTCCTGTCCAAAATGCCCTGCAAGAAGCTTCTCTCCATACTAATAAATCATGTTTTGTTAAACCAATGAAGGTTGGTCTTCCAGTTGTTCCACTTGTAGAATATATTCTTTTAACCTTTCTCATAGAACAAGCAATATGAGTACCTAAAGGAGGAGATGCAATTTGACTATCACGAAGTTCCGATTTTTCAGTAAATGGAAGTTTTGATAGATCTTCAAGAGTTTTAATATCACTTAAACTTACACCAGCATCAGCAAATTTCTTTTTATAGAATTCAGAGTTTTTCCAAACATATTTAAGTTGCTTTAATAAAGCCTTCTCTTGAACATCGTGAAATTTTTCTGGAGAAAGAGTTTCCATCTCTTTATTCCAATATTCTCTATATACTTTTACCATTCTTTCCCTCCTCTTTAAAATTTATATTAAAATCTTAATGAATCATCCTTTCTTAAATAAAATTCCCCATTTTTTTCTGGTTTTTTCTATAACTTCAGGGTCATCCACAGTTCGAGGGGGAAGTTCACCCCAGAATTCATACTCTTCCCAAGGGATGGTAGCATCAATGCCTAACCCTGCTTGCCAACCTTTCTCCCTCAGCGGTATTGCTGGGTCTAACCATTGGCCAGCTCTTCTTGGAAGAATATACACATCTCTATCTGCTTTGACTCGAGTAGAGAGAGCCCAATGAACGCTATTATAATCCCATATATCAATATCTTCATCTACTACTACGACATGTTTATATCGAGCATAAGTGGCCCCCCATATGGCATCCATCACTTGTTGAGGATGCCCTTTAAATAGCTTTTTTATTTTGACTATTGCCTCATAAGTTACATCACATCGCAAGTCGATTATTCCTGGAACTAACTTTTTAATTGTTTTATAAGCTTCAGCCTGTGAAGCCTTCCCTACAGTAATTGCACTATCAGAAGGATACCATTGCTCTCTTGCCCCAAGATAGATGGGATTTTTTCGATGGGTAATCATTTGGATTTTAAAAACTGGATTACTTCTTGCTTCTCCATAATACCCTGTATATTCACCAAATCCTCCCTCCATACTTCTGTAATTAGGTTCAACAAAACCTTCAAATACAAATTCACAACTGGCTGGAACTTCTATATCAATTGTTTTACACTTTACCATTTCTAACGGTTCTCCTCTAAGAGCCCCTGCCAGATGGAATTCATCAATCCCTGGAGGTGTTCTTGTACATGAAACTATGAAAACAATGGGGTCATAGCCGGTAATAACAGCCATAGGCATAGGTTTCCCCATCTTTTCATATTTCATATAATGCTGCCTGCCATGTGTATATTCGGGTGCACCCCAACCCAAAATATTCTTCCCGAGTGTACCCATTCTATAAATCCCAGCATTTAGAAGTCCTGTCTCAGGGTCTTTTGTAATCGAAACTGACAGGGTACCAGGAAAAGGACTGCCATCATATTGGTGCCATCTAATATTGCAAATTCGATTAATATCGATAGCTTCTCCTTCTATGATTTCTTCCTGACATGGACCCTCATTAATGATCTTAGGTGGAATTAATTTTTCAGTCCTTTTATACCACCATTCATTAAATTGACTCCAATCTTCCAAGCCTACTGCCCATAGAAATCTTCTATCTGCTCCAAGGAGATTGGTTAATATAGGGAAATCAACACCTTTAACCTTCTCAAATAAGATGGCGGGCCCAGATTCCTGAAGACCTATTCTTGTAATACCATTTATTTCCCATTCTGGATCAACCTCTTCTTTAATTCTTAAAAGATCATTCTTTTCTTCTAAAAAATTCATGAATTCCCTCATATCATACCAATTGGTTTTTCCCATTTTTTACTCCTTTTTAGAAGATTTTAAAATTTTCAATCGCCTTTTCTGAAAAATTTTAAATAAGTTCTTTCTCTACCATCCAGGTGGTCTTGAAATAGTTATATGTGGTTGCACTTCCTCTTCTTTTGGAATCCATGCAGGTTTAATTTTTTTACCAATTGGATGAACTTGATGAGGTCCGCGACCTTCAGGAAATCCTTCTTCTTTCAAGATAGCCCTCATCTTCTCTGTTTCTTCATAATTGATCCGATATTCACAAGCCTCTGCATCAATTTCTTCTATAACTACTCCATAATATTTCTTTGCTGCCTCTATCGTAAGCCATTCGTCTTTTACATCTTCTAAGACAAGCTCTGGATCACGTTCCCATGGATTTCCAAATCCTCCACCTCCACTGGATGTGTAGTATATATGGTCACCTGCTTTTAAGCGAACTCCTGTTGCATACATACCAGCATTAAACTCTTTCTCAGTTCCTTTATTTATAATTAATGCACAACCACCACCATTTAATCCCCCGCTAATCCCAAAAGGAGGGAATTTTTCTCTATCCCCGTGAATCGTCATGGTAACATCTGTAAGTATGTCAAGTTCTCTAACTAATGCAAACCCACCTCGTCTCATTCCATGACCACAGCTATCAGGTCTTGCCTCATAACGAGTGTAAATTACAGGAAACCATCGCTCTTCAAGCTCTTGTGGAACTGTTCTTGCATTACAGAAACGCATAAAAATTAAAGACTTACCATCTTTAAATACCCTCGCATTTTCACCACCAACAGCATATGTATATTGAACAAATGGCTTTTTAGTCCTTGGATTAAACCCACCCATACAAAGGTTTGTTAAACTAACAGCTGCTGGATAAACCCTCCAGGGTTGGACAGAAGAAAGTGGTCCTGCTAAACAAGCAATAGTAACAGCCTCTACTTTATCAAAAGCTCCAGAACAATACCCAGTAGTAGGAGCAGGTTCTAAGACATGGACACAAGTTCCTGGTTTCGAAATGATTTCTAAATTGCGAATAATCCCATTGTTAAGAGGAAATAATCTTGGGAAACATATCATAAAACCAAGGTAATTGGCCCCAAGCAATGTAGCCCTGCTTGCTCCCCATGAGCCAATTGGCTGTGGATCTGATTGAGTCCAATCAAAAGTTAATTTTGTACCTTTTTTTGTCATTTTACAATGAACACGTATAGGGGGTTTACCTTCTTTCATAACATCCTGATCCCCATAGTCATCAAATTCCCATTCCCCATCTGGGAGTTCTTTAATTTCAGTGAGCATCAATCGTTCTGTATAGTTAAATTGTTCCTCAAAAGCCAATTTAACAGTTTTTACACCATAACGCGAAACTAAATCCCTTACCCTTCTCTCAATTAAACTTGCAGCTTCGAACTGTGCTGTTAAATCCCCTCTTCTTTCAATACTTCCACGAATGTTTAATGCTATGAATCGGAACCATTCCTCATCTAATTGATTATTTTTAAACAACCTTATCGGCGGGATACGTATCCCTTCAGCATAACATGATGTAGCCTCTGGATTAAAAGTCCCAGGCATTGGTCCACCCATGTCTGGCCAATGGATTACTGTACATGCAAATGCTACGATTTCATCTTTATAAAAAATAGGTTTTATTAAACGAGTATCATTCACATGAGACCCTGTTCTGTAGGGATCGCTAAAAAGGTAAGCCTCCCCAGGCTTCATCGTCTCTTTTGGGATATCTTTAAATAATTCTTGGACTGAAGGTTCAAAAGAGGCATAATGAGCTGCAGCGTCAGTATGACCATGTGCTACAAGTCTACCATCAGAAGTAAGAATAGCATTAGATCGATCTCTACCCATTCCGATCACTGGATGATAGGCAATACGTTCAATCGTAGTGCTTGCTTCATAACATGCAGCCACAAATGCATTTCTTAATACTTCAAAAGTAATTAAATCAATCTTTAATCCTTTGATTTCTTCAAGTTTCTCTTTAACCTTATATTTTTTCTGTTCTTTCTTTCTCATAAATTTCCTCCTATCTTGAAACTTTTATAATTAGATTTCCATAATCATCAACCTTACAATGTGTTCGAGGGGGCATGACCGTGGTTGTATCAGGTTGTTCTATAATAGCAGGACCATCAAAGGTTGCCCCTCTTGGAAGTAAATCTCTTTCAAAAATCTTTGTTGTAATAAAACCTGAATCCTTAAACCAAACTTTTCTGGAAGGCTTCTGTGCATTTTTTAAAGATCCTTTTCGATCAATTTTTGGAAGTTCAGGCTTTGGTATAATTCCCATTGCAACTACTCTCAAATTAACGACCTCTATATCAACATATCCAGGGGGAAGGATATATCCATATTTAGCCTTCATTGCTGTTAAGAATCTTTCAGTTGCTAATCTCAGATTTTTTATTTTTCCAGGAGGAATCTCAACGGTTAAAAATTGACTTTGACTAAAATACTTAATATCCAGGAAACGTTGAATTACCATCTGTTTTTTTAAAAGCCCTTCTCGTTTTAGGGTATCAATAGCTTTTTTGACCAGATTTTCCATATCCTTATTGAGCTGATCATAATCAATTTCATGTTCTGTCTTATGAATGGGATAAGTGAATTCATGTTTCACATCAACACGAATTGCCCCGAATGCAGAAGCATATCCTGGAAGAGGTGGAACTATAACCGTAGTGACCCCTAATTCCCTTGCTAAATCGCAGGCATACATGGGACCTCCACCTCCGTAAGGGACTATAGCAAAATCCCGGGGATCCAAACCTCGAGAAACAGTCTGAATCCTCATTGCCATCATTAGATTTGTCATAGCAACCATATACATATTGGCTGCAGCTTCTTCAGCACTCCATCCATAGTGATCTCCAATCTTCTCCTTCAAAGCTTTAAACGACAGCTCTTTATACACCTTCATTTCACCACCCAAGAAATAATCCGGGTTAATTCTACCTAAGACAATCTGACAGTCTGTATTAGTAGCCTCTTCACCCCCCATTCCATAACATGCCGGCCCAGGCACAGCCCCCATGCTCTGAGGCCCCACATTTAGAATCTGACCTTTATCTACCCATCCAATACTACCTCCTCCAGCCCCTATGTAAACTGTATCGACTGAAGGAAGACAACAGGGAACATTCCATAGTATTTTCCATTCATGAGTCATTGCAGGAGAACCTTTATAAATAATAGAGACATTATTTGTTGTACCTCCAGTTTCAAACGGTATGACATTTTCAAAACCAGCTAAGGATCCTATATATCCTGCCATTCCAACAGCACCTGAAACAGGAGATGAGTGAAAGGTTCGAGCTGGTAGTTTAATAGCCTCATCCATCCCTATCACCCCTCCACCGCTGGTAGTAACTAAGATAGGACCATTATAATTCCAATCCTGCTTGAGTCTTTCATATAAGCCTTTGAGATAATTTTTGAGAATTGGAGAAATATAAGCATTTAAGACAGTTGTACATGTTCTTTCAAATTCAAGCATTTGTGGCAAAATCTCATGAGAACAAGTAATATCAATTCCAGGAAGCTCCTCTTCCAGAATCTCTCGAGTCCTCTTCTCATGAATGGGATTCATAAAAGAATCTATATAACAGATAGCAATAGATTCTATACCTCGTTTCCTGCATTTTCTTGCAGCAATCCTGACATCCTCTTCATTGAGAGGAACGATGATTTCTCCCCATGGACCAGTTCTTTCTCTTACTGTTAGTACATTCCTTCTCGGAACAATCAATTCTGGTGGATCCCAATCGAGTTCGAATGCTGAGATCCTCTCAGCCCTTCCTCCTCCTAATACATCTCGAAACCCTTCTGTAGTAATTAATGCTGTTTTTACACCTTTCCTTTCGAGAATCGCATTTGTTGAAACAGTTGCACCATGACGAAATGAAAAACATTCATTTCCCAAAAGATTTGCCTTCCTAAGACCATTGATAACACCATCAAAATAGGTAGGGGGAGTTGAAGGGACTTTACCAATTCTTTGTTCACTTGTTTCTAAATCTATACCTATGATATCTGTAAATGTCCCTCCAATATCGGTCCCAACAATAAATTTTGGTTTTCTTTTAACTGTCATTTCTAACCTCCCTTTTAATTTGTGATATAAACTAATTTCATATAATTTATTTCCCTTTAAATTAAATTCCAAGATATGCCCTTTGAATCTCCGGATCCTTAATTAAATCCTTAGAATCACCCTCTCTAACAATCCTCCCTGTCTCTATTACATATGCTCGATTAGAAAATTCCAACCCTAATTGGACATCCTGCTCTACAAGGATAATGCTTAATACTTTCTCTTCATATACCCTTCTTAAGATCTCCATAATATGATCTACAATAAGAGGGGCAAGACCTAATGAAAGTTCATCAATCAAAAGAAGTTTAGGATTTGACATTAATCCGCGGCCGATGGCGCACATCTGTTGTTCACCACCACTGAGTGTACCTGCTAATTGATTTTTTCTTTCATAAAGTCTTGGAAAAAGATGAAAAATGAATTCTAAATCTCTTTGTAGCTCTTTTTTATCTTTTCTTGAAAAAGCACCTAAACGCAAATTTTGCAATACCGTTAGGCCAGAAAATAGAAGCCTTCCTTCTGGTATTTGAGTGATTCCAATCTGAACCCTTTTTGTAGTATTTAAAAATGAAATGTCTTCTCCCTCAAAATATATATTTCCTTTAAAAGGAAAGATTATTCCCGAAATTGTATTGATTAGAGTTGATTTTCCGGCTCCATTCCCTCCAAGCAAAGCAATTATCTCCCGATGTTTTATATCTAAAGATATTCCCCATAAGGTTTGAATTTCCCCATATCCTGCATGAACATCTCTAATAGATAAAAGAGAATCCTTTAAGTCTTTTGCCATTTGATTTCTTCTTATTGGATCATATTTTTAAAAAATCTTTCCCCTAAATAAGATTTGATTACTTCCTCGTTCTTAATAATCTCTTTAGGTGATCCTAAGGCGATTTTATTACCTTGATGAAGGACCATGATCCTATGCGAAATCCCCATAACTGCTTTCATAACATGTTCAATAATTAAAATAGTTATTCCTTTTTGATTGATTGTCAAAATTAAATTCATTAACCCTTCGACCTCTTTTGGATTTAGACCTGCCATTACTTCGTCAAGAAGAAGAAGCTTGGGATTCATAGCTAATGCCCTTGCTAATTCGAGACGTTTTAAATCTCCAATCGTTACTTCAGAAACCCGATAATCCATCTTTGATCCAAGTCCAACAAAATCTAAAATTTCCTCAACCTCTTTTAAGGCTTGATTAACACTCTTTTTTCTTTTCATTCCGAATAAATTCCCTACAACAGCATTTTCCTTGATCGTCATTCCCTCAAAGACCCTGACGATTTGAAAAGCCCTTCCAATCCCCATATGTGTAATTTGGTAAGGTTTTAAACCATTAATCCTTTGATTTCGAAAATAAATCTCTCCTGTTGATATCGGGAAAATACCATTGATTAGATTTAAAAGGGTAGTTTTACCCGAACCATTTGGACCTATTAATCCAAAGATTTCACCTTCCATGATTTCAAAATCTACTCCTCTAATGGCCGTCAGCCCACCAAAATTCTTAGTTACCCTTTTCCCCTCAAGAAGAATAGACATATATTAAATCCTATTGGCCTTTATGCCTATTAAAAGTTTTGAAGGACTTAATCCTTTCTGTATTAACTCAATAAAACCTTTAGGTGTAAAGATAACTACTAAGACTAATATAATTCCTAACAATAAGAGATGTAATTCCAAAAACTTACTCCAAACAAGCTCAGAAATTAACTCAATAAAAAAAGCTCCTATAATGGGGCCAAAAACTGTGCCTGCTCCTCCTAAAATCATCATTAGATACATTTTGACTGAAGGCATTATTTGATAGACCTCTCCAGGATCAATATAGCTCATCCAATAAGCATATCCTCCTCCTGTGAGACTTGTAAAAAAAGCACTAATTGCCCATGCTAACGTTTTATATGGTGTAGGATTAATTCCTATTACAGAAGCTGCATCTTCATCAAACTTAATCGCCTTAAATGCATATCCTAAATGACTTTTTGAAATATAAAGAGTAACCAAAATAATAATTACCATCAAAAAAAACATATAATAATAGAAGAAAATATTTGCAACATAAGCTCCACCAGGGAAAATTGGAAGTGTTATTCCTTGCCCTCCACCAGTGAAAGAAAGATTTGTAGTTATTTCTCTAAGAAGTTCTAACAACCCAACAGTTGCCATTAAAAAGTATTGCCCTTTGAGTCTTAAAATAGGTAATCCTACGAGCACAGCAAATAAACTTGCTCCAAAGCCTGCTATAGTTATTGCAAAATAAAAAGAAAAATTAAATTTTGTCATTAATACAGCAACAGTATACGCCCCTAGTCCAAAGAAAAACATATTCCCCAATGCAAGATATCCGCAATAACCTGCAATGATGTTAACACTTTCAGCCAATATAGCAAACATAAACATATTTGTTAACAGCCTAAGCCAATAACCCTTTATCACTAAAGGCATCAAAAGAAGTAATAAAAATATTAAAATTAAAAGATACCATCTTATATTATTCCAACTAACCATAAAACTTTTTCCCCATCAAACCCTTAGGTAAAAAGATTAATATTAAAAGATAAACAAGATTCAACATTATTTTTTGATATTCAATCCCGAAAAACATCGTTGAAAATGATTCAACCATTCCAAGAATTATTCCAGCTATAAGTGCTCCTTGAATAGAACCCAAACCTCCTAAAATAGCTACTGAGAATAGAATGATCAAAAAATCTCCACCAGTGAATGGAGATATCGGTTTGGCTAGGATAAAAAGAGTACCCATTCCTCCCCCAATGGCAGAACTTATAGCAAATGTAAGGCAATATGTCTTTCCAATATCAATTCCCATGAGTTGAGCAGCTTTAGGATTTAATGCAGTTGCTTGAATGGAATTTCCTATTTCGGTTTTTCGAAAGAAAATATCGAGGAATATAGTAAAAAGAATCGCAATGATAAAAATAATTAAACGAACATAAGGAATAGTAACCCCGCCTAACTCTATACTCATCCCCATATACCATGGATTTGTTCCCCGAAAATCTGCTTTCCATATTAGAAGGGCTAAATTAATAAGAATCAAATTTAATCCAAAGGTAAGAAGACTTGTTATAACAAGTCCTCCCTTAGCTACAAGATTAATAATATATTTTTGAATTAGATAACCTATAATGAAAAGCCCGATCATCGAAAGGGGAAGCGTAAAAAAAGGATCTATTTTGAATATTTGATAAGTAGTATAGGTAATATAAGCTCCAAAAATAATCTGAGTTCCTTGAGCAAGGTTAATAATTTTCATAATACCAAAAACAATAGAAAAAGAAACACCAATGCAAGCATAAAACCCTCCTTGGAGAAATCCATTAACTAAAATTTGAGGTAGCATTATATTTGATTATCTTTTGATAATTAAGTGATATCTAAATTTCCTAATATTAAATTTAATTTCATTTAGCCTCTATATCTACATTTCTAATTATTTATTATTTTTTTCTTCAGCTTCAGAGTAAAAAGGTTCGATGCATATCATATCACCTTTAGGTTCATTAATAGCACAGTTAGGACAAAACGCTGGAGGTAAATCATTTTCATTTATATAAACAATATAGGAACATTTATTACATTTGTAGGCAATCCCTTTTTGATTTCTATGTTTTATTTTTTCTTTTTCTCCCATATCAATAAAAGATTTTTAGCAAACTTTATACCAAACTGAAAATTTAAAAAGATTTATCTAACCTATTAATTTAAAAAAATAATGTTTAACTACCAAAAAGGCATTTTAAATATTATGACTTTTTGACATATTTATTAATGATAAACCATGTCAAAATGTCATATTTTTATGAAAAAAAACTAAATTTGTATGCCATATTTATTTATTTTACGATACAGGTTTCTAACGCTGATACCAAGGACTTTTGCTGTACGAGTCTTGTTCCCATTAAACTCTTTTAGTGTTTTTTCAATCAGACTTTTTTCCATAGAAACAATTGTTGATATGGAGTTGTATGATGATTCTTGCCTTGAAATTGAAAGTGGAAGGTCTTTAATTGAAATTACATCACTTGATGAAAGTATAATTGCTCTTTCAATGACATTGGCGAGTTCTCGGACATTCCCTGGCCAATCATAATTTACTAAATATTCAAGAGCTTCAGGAGATATTGTTTTAACCTTATTCCCCTCCAGATTTTTTTTCTTAAGAAAATAGTCTACCAAAAGAGGTATGTCTTCTTTTCTTTCTCTTAATGGAGGTAAATTAATTGTAACTACATTAAGGCGATAAAAAAGATCTTCTCTGAAATATCCTTTTTTTACTTCTTCTTCCAATCTTTTATTCGTTGCTGCAAGAACTCTTACATCAACTTGGATTTGTTTATTCCCTCCAACCCTTCGGAACTCTTTAAGCTCAATTGCACGAAGAAGTTTCGCTTGAATATTTGGATTCATCTCTGAAATCTCGTCAATAAAAAAAGTTCCCCCATCAGCCATTTCAAAAAGTCCACGTTTCATAAATGAGGCACCAGTAAAGGCTCCTTTCTCATGGCCGAATAACTCATTTTCAAGGAGTTCTGCTTGAAGTGACGCACAATTAACAACAACGAATGGACCATTTGAACGTTTACTTTTTTTGTGTATAATATTAGCTACAAGTTCCTTTCCTGTCCCACTCTCTCCCTGGATCAAAACGTGAGTGGAGGTCGGAGCAACTCTATCAATCATAGCTAATACTTCACGAATCTTTTTACTCCTTCCTATAAGAGTTTCATAAGGGGTTCTAAGTCTTAATTGATTCTTAAGAAGGATATTCTCCTTTTGGAGTATCGATTTTTCATAAGCCTTTTCTACAATGAGTTCTAATTCAGATAGTTTACAAGGTTTTGTTATATAATCATATGCACCAAGCTTCATTGCAGAAATAGCAGAATCAATACTTCCATGACCTGTAATAATTATTACCTCAATATTTGGATTAATCTCTTTCAGTTTCTTTAAAAGTTCAATTCCATCCATCCCGGGCATTTTTATATCTACTAAAGCAACATCAAAGTCTTTCTCCTCCAGTCTGGAAATTGCAGATTCTGCAGAATCAAATTCTTCTACCTGGCAACCATTTCTTGATAGTCTCTTCTGTAAAAGTCTTCTAAAAGGAGCTTCATCATCTATAACCATAATTCTTTTTAAAACTGTTTTCTCCAATTAAATCTCACCTCTCTTAGGAAGGATAAGAGTAAATGTGCTCCCTTTCCCTTCCTGACTTTCAACCTCAATTCTTCCATTTAATCTTTGCATAATAGTATATGAGATGGCTAAACCTAAACCAGTCCCTTTAGAAGGAGGTTTTGTAGTAAAAAAAGGATCAAAAATTTTCCCCAAATATTCAGAAGGAATACCTCTACCATTGTCAGATATTTTGATTTCAATATTTTTATTATTTATGTAAGTAGTAATCCTTATAACACCATCAGAATTGATCGCTTCAATCGCATTTTTTAAAATATTTAATAAAACTTGTTGCAATTGACATGGATCAGTAAAAACTTCAAGATTTTCATCTCCCTCGGTAATAATTTGAATATTTTTCCCTTTCTTTTTAAATTCGATCAGGGCAATAGCCTTATTAATCACTTCAAAAATATTGGTTCGAACTAATCTTAAAGGATCATTCCTGGCAAAATTAAGAAGATTCTTAGTAATTTCTTTACATCTATAGACTTGTTCAATGATTATATCTAAATAATCTATAAATTCTTCTTTCTCTTTACTTATTAAGGGTTTTACTCTATCTAATTTTTCTCTTAATTCTTCGGCATATCCAGCAATACAAGCCAAGGGGTTATTAATTTCATGAGCTACCCCTGATGCAAGTTCTCCAATTGCTGACATTTTTGAGGCTTGGATTAATTGTTGTTCCATCTTTTTCCTCTCTGAAATATCCCTCATGATAAATTGTATTGCTACATTCTTTTCACCCTCCTGGATTGCTGTTAAACTAATTTCAACAGGAATTTTAACTCCGTCAAGATTAATTATTATCAATTCAAAAGGTTCTTTTTCCTTTCCATTAATTACTTCTCGAAAAACCTCTTTTAAAAATTTTTTATCTGAGGGCGTAACAAATCGATAGATCTTTTCTCTTTTTAAATTTTCTAATGATCCAAATATTTTTTGAGCTGCATCATTTAGAGAAATAAAATTCCCCTCGAGGTCTGTAACTATTATTCCATCTCTTGCTTTATCAAAGAGACTTTTATATTTCAATTCAATCTTTTCCTTTTCAGAGATATCATGATGTAATACAATTACCCCTTTCACTTTCTTATTTTCATCAAAAAGAGGGAGGATCTTAAGATCTATAGTTAAGATTCGATCATTATTAACTTTTATTTTAAATCCTCTCTGTTCAATAGGAACTCCATCTGTCATTACCTGTTGAAGTTTTTCAAAAAAATCTCTTTGGATATTTCCTTTCCCAATATCCATCAAGTTCTTACACAAAATAGCCTCTTTTTTTATATTAAATAATCGTTCCATCGTATGATTCCATGTCATAATATTGAAATTTCTATCTAAAACTAAAATTCCATCAGTGATACTTTGAATAATATTTTCATTAAATTCCTTTAATTGCTCTAAATGTTTAGAATTCTTTGTTTTCTCAGTTGTATCCTCAATTATACATAGTAAACTATTTGTTCCATCGTCCTTTAAAGGAATTCCCTTAACAGATAAATAAAGCGGCTCTTTTTTAGTATTGAATTTAAGAGGAAAGTTTGTTAATTCAAATGCCTCTCCATTTAGACCTAATTTTAAGTATTCAGATAAACCAGAGAAAGAAACTATTGGATAATTTAGAAAATTTATCAATCCCAATCTTTTTTTTGGAAGTTTAAAAAGTTTTAAGTGAATTGGGTTTGTTGTAATAATACAGCCATTAGAGTCTAAAGTAAAGATCGCTATAGGTGAATTTTTTATAATATTTTCATAAAAACGACTTGTCTTTTTGATCTCTTTTGTTTTCTTTCTTACTAAATCCTTCAATTGTGCTTGAATTGATACCCTTGGTGATGAAAGTTCGTACCCATTCTCTTTTAGAATATCTTTTCTCCCAATAATATATTCACATATCCTGTCATTTCTTCCTATACATGATGTTTCTATACAATCTAATTGATCCTCCAAACCTGTTTTTGCAAATCTATGGGTTCCTTTCATGAATGCAAGAAAAATTCCTCGAGTATAATCACAAACAGGTCTTTCTGAAATTTTATTATTTTCAACATAGGCCCAACCTTCAATGGCATTTTGACATTGAATAATTGCCCAACCTTCTTCCCACTTTAAATCAACAATTTTAAAATCACCAAATCCTGCATTAGAATAAATCGCGATTCCTGTTAAAAAACCATTAGAATCAGGATTAAGTCTCCCCTGCCTAATCATTGGAATTAGAAAAGAGTAACCTCCGCGTATCCCTGCTTGAAAAACCACAAAATTTGAATTCTCACCTACTTCTTGTTCTATAACTCTTCTAATTTGATAAAAACCCTGCTTGACATCAAATATGACCATTCTTGTCTTTCCTACATTAATCCACCCTCTCTCCTTATAATTAAAAGGAAGGGACGTTGAAAAAGGGTAAAAATCCTTTGTTATATTTTTTGGATGCACTTAACCCCCTTTAATATGATATGATTTTTTGACTTAATAGGTTGATATCTTTAAATGTTAAGAGAAATATATTTCTCTATTATCCGAAACGATAAAAACCATTAGATCTTTTCTATTTATATAAGAAGAGGCTTCAATCTAACTTGAAGCCTCTTTCTGATTGTTCTATCTCTCTTTCCAAGGTGGAGCTGGGTAAAGCAATTTTACTCCAGGACGTGGAGGATCAATTAATACCTGTTTTCCACCCTGTACCTGTATAATTCCCATTCTATGACCTATATTTCTACCTTTTTCATCAAATTTGAATCTTCCAAAAAATGTTTCAATATCCATAGCTCTTAAAGCATCTCTTATTTTTGTTTGATCAAGGGTCCCTGCTTTTTCTATTGCAAGTTGCATAAGAATCCCTGCTACGAATCCACAGGCGCTAAAGAAACTTGAATCCTCACCATATTTTTTTCTCCAAAATTCATTATAAGAAGTACTTGTAAAAAAGGGGCCTTTATAGGTCATATCAGGATGCCATGTAACTTGAGCAAGGACATATTCACCATCCTTTTTCATTACAGTTAGCCAATCTGGATGTCCTGCTGTCCCAGTCGTGGTATATAATTTTGCATTTACGTTTAGCTCTTTTGCCTGACGATAGAAAGAAACGGCATCAGGGAAAAATCCTCCAAAATAGAGTAAATCAGGTTCTTTTGATTTAATAGCTGTTAGTATCCCCGAAAAATCACTTGTATTTACTGGAAACTTCCCATAATAAACCTCTTGAAGCCCAAGCTCAAGAGATCTCTTTCTAACTCCCTCAATAGAAGGAAGTGTAAAAACATGATCCAGAACGACAGCAGCGAATGTTTTTGGTTTAGGAGTTTGTTTTACAGCTAATTCTGCTATAGGGACTAAGTCTTGAGAAGCCATTGATAATACTGAAAATAGATATTTGAATCCACGTTCATACACAAAGTCACCATTTGCTACAGGAGCTATTGTCACATAACCATACTTTTCTCCAATTGCACTTGTTGCTGCTGCAATACCACTTGAATAAGGACCGAGAATAAGATTAACTCTATCCTCTGTAATCAACTTCTCTGTTAACTTGGCACTTGTCGTCGGGTCTGCTTTATCATCATAATAAATCATCTCAACCTTATGTAATTTTCCTCCCACATTGATTCCTCCTCGTTGGTTAATCCATTCAGCCCATGTTTCATATCCCTTTTTAACTAGATTTCCTTCCTTTGCCAACCTTCCAGTCATACTAACTGCTGCACCAATTTTAATTTTTGTTTCTTGAGCATTTACGGTATCATAAAAATAGGTGCAGGTCAGTCCAATAATAACTAATAAAATTGTCCAAAAATAATTTTTCATTTTACTCATAAAAGCACCTCCTTATAATTTGTTTTTTTCCTTCAATTTTTGAATTATGATAATAAATAAAGATTATGCGAAAAGATATTTTTAAATTAAAAATATATAAAATAGAAAATCTTGTCAAGTTTTTAGTTTGAGATCTCTGAAAAAAGGGATATTTTTCATGTGTTCTTCTTTTGAGAGCAAATATAAATCTAAATCACGAAGCGAACTATACGTTTTTCTGAGTTAAT